>JABMSA010000584.1 GCA_013202185.1 Planctomycetota bacterium | reverse complement strand
GGCGTGTGGGTTCGACTCCCACCTCTGGCACCAACTCAGGAAGCCTGGTGTTCGGCGGCATCAGGCTTTCTGCTTATTGATTGCGAGCGGCTCTCGCGCCGGGCGCGCCGTCGGTGCTGCCCCGGGCGCGCTTTTCACAACACGTTGTGTTTAATGTCGACGAGGGAGCGTCGAAACGATGATAAGAAATTCATACGAATACGCCAGGCGAGGTGCGAAGGTCGGCATCGTGGCCAAGATCGGCCTCGCGGCGCTGTTCGGCGTCGCCGGCCTGGTTGGGTGCAGCACGGCTCTCCTCGCGGCGGCGGCGGATTCCCTGGCGGATGTATTCAGCTCGGTCGTGGTTCTCATCGGCCTCAACATAGCCTCCGCTCTTCCCGACCGCGAGCATCCCTACGGTCACGGAAAGGCCGAGCCGGTAGCAGGCAAAGCCGTGGCCATAGTGTTGATAATCGTTGCCTTCAGCGTCTTGTGGAAGTCGGTGGCGGGGCTGCTTGCTGATGAACCGCACGACCCGGTCGCGGCATTTACTATGGTTGTTGCGGCGTTTGGGGCGCTGGCAAACGAGGCCCTGTATCGCTATCAGTACCGCATCGGCAAGGAGGTGGGCAGCGTATCGCTGCAGGCCGACGCGTGGAACCACCGCAGCGATGCCCTGGCAAGTGTCGTGGCCTTCATCGGCGTGGGGGGCGCGTACCTGGGCGGCGCCAAGTGGGCGTTCCTCGATCACGCCGCCGGCGCGGTCATCTCATTAATCGTCCTCTACGTTGGGATCAAACTCTTCCGGCAAACTTCTCTCGACCTAATGGACACACGCCTGCCGGAGGATCAGATGAGCGACATCCGCGCGATCATTGAGAGCACCGATGGTGTTCTTGGGGTGGACCTCGTCCGCGCGCGGAGGTCGGGGCTGGTGGTGTTTCTTGATGTGCACATCGAAGTGGACAAGGCTCTGACGGTAGAGGCCGGGCACGTGATAGCGAGCCGCGTGCGCACGCGGGTGCGATCAGAGATGCCCGAAGTGGCCGACGTGCTCATTCACGTCGAGCCGCACTACCAACAGCACGTCGCCGACGCCTAGCCCCGATCACCGTCCGTATTCCGGTATCACCTGAAACAATTGTGCGTCATAGTTTTCGACGGTGAACTGCACGCCGTCGCGGACCGCCACCAGGGGCTCGTTGCGTGTCTCGCCGGTGAAAAGGTTGACGAAAGTGATCGAGTCGGCATGCATGCCAAGGAGCTTGATATCTATATCGAGCGTAACATTCTGCCCCGAAGCCCGGAACTCTTCCCGAACGTTCTCGTCGGGGTTGATCAGGAACAGGAACGTGTGCTTTTCGCTCTTCTTGATATATGCTTCCGTCAGCGGCTCGGCAACGTGCGCGGGGCGGTGCGCGCCAAGCTCGTCGAGGAGCGACACGAGATAGAGCATCTTCACCGGCATCAGGCCCGTTGAAGGCTCGTACCCCAGAAAATGCACCGTGCCCTCGCCCAGACGGCGCCGCGCGGAATACACGTTGTCGCGCTTGTCGTTCACGAGCGGCTCCCAGCCGTCTTCGAGCCGCAGGCGCCCGAGTGCCGATGTCTTGAATGACATGTCATTCCACTGCATCGACTCAACCACGAAGTGATGCGCACTCCGCACGCCGAACGCTTCGCTGAAGACCGAAGATTTCCGCATCAGCAGGTCCAGCGTCGGCGTAACGCCGAAGAAGACAAGGCGCTTGCCTTTCTGTGCGAGGTGCTCGTATAACTTCGCCACGTTGTCGTCGAGGAAATCGGCGATCGGAATGAAGAGGACGTCGTGTTTCTCGAGGCTCGCGGGTATGGCGGGATCAACCACCGTGTAGTCAACGCCCAGCCTGCCCAGATCAATGCACAGGTCGGGCAGGATGCGCCGTGACAGATTCTTGACGTGATCGAAAGGCTTCTCCGGGTCGATGAAGCTGTATCGCGTGTAGGGTTGGTAGTGAACCACGCCCACGTTGTTTACCTTTTCGACTTCAAAATAGTCGAGCTCGGTGACGATCTCGTTCAGCTTTCTGTAGAAGTCCCAGCCTTCGGAGCGGCGGCCTTCGGCGCTGACCGGCGAGCGGTGCCAGTGGTCGCGCTCCACGAACATGTAGAAATTGGCGCCGCGCAGCCCGGCGGCCATCGCCGCCAGAATCCCAAACCGCCGTTGCTTGTCGGAGATCGGATCACACTTGGACGAGCCCTCCTCGTGGTCTGAGCGTCGACCGGCCATGAACTCGGGTGACCACGGCATCGGCGAGACGCCCTCGAGGTAGCGAATGTAGCGCTGCGTCTCGTAGTGGTTGTGCGGACCGAAGATATCGATGCCCGACAGGCCGGCGTACTTCTGAAGCATCGGCCAATTTGTCGGCGCACAGAAATCGCTGCCCCAGCGTATGTTGGCGAAGAAGCCGGTTTCCACGTTCAAGCCGTCGAATATTCTTCGAAGTTGCAGCAAGTATGTTGCGAGGTAGCGCTCCTTGAATTCCACCCAATCGAAATACTTCACGATGTCGCGCTCGTTTCTCACCTCCAGTTTTCGCGGCGGGGCGCATTCCGAAAAATCGTGCAGGTCGGTCAGGTAGATCGAGTTCAGACGCTCGATGTCTTTGTAGCGGTCCTGCAAGTATCGCGGGTACAGCCTGTCCGTGACCAGTTGGTGGTAGTCCGCATCAAACAACATTCCGCGGTGGCAGTGCGAGGGCTCATTGTCGAGCTGAATCAGGAATACGTTGCCGTTCGGATGCAGATGCTCACGGATGGCGTCGACCAGGGCGGTGAAATACGTCCGGACGTGCTTGAGGTACTCCGGATGAGCATAGCACGGCACGAGGCCCGCATCCACATCGGGGTGGTTTCCGGCGTGCAGCGGCTCGTCGTTTGCGTCGCGGGCAACAAGTTCGCCCGTCTCGAAAAGATACTCCGGCAATCCGCCGTGTTTCCACTCGGCGCATATCCACGGGCCGGGTTTCAGGATCACGCGGAAACCTGTCTGGCGGCATTCCTTCAGGAACGTAAGCAGATCGCGCTGCGGGTCGGTCTCGCCGGAGAAATCGAACTTGCCGCGTTCGTACTCGTGGTGGTTCCACGGCACATACGTCGACACAATCTTGAAGCCCGCTTCCTTGATCTGCTTGAAGCAAAACGGCCAGTGCTGCCGCTTTACCCGCCAGTAGTGGAATTCGGCGGAATTGGGGTGAAGCTCGAGGCCGCTTACGTGAAAGCGATTGTCGCGAATGACGTCCATATTCAGCTCATCCGGTTGCGATCAGGTCGTTGGTGCTCGCGGTTTGCCGCGACGTGCGGTCTTTCTGAGTGCTCTGGTTCGTAAGTACGGCAACACATTCTCATGTCTCGATTCTGCAGGGCGCCCGGCGATGGCGTTGTAGAGACGGGCCGGTGGCCCGTCTCCTCTGAGACGCCCCACCGGGGAGTCTCTACAAGTACGCGACCGTACTTGCGAACAGGTGTACTAAGCATATCAATTCAGGCGGGGCGCGTCAAGGGAAGAATAACATAAGAGCGCACCACTTGCCTGCAGCACGGGCGCAATTCCTTCCCGTTTTCCGCTTGCTTTCGCCCGCGGGAATAGTATGATTTTCAAGCCTAAGGTTACTTGTCTCGTTTCTTGCGAGCCCGTACACGGAGGCAAAGCAGTGCAATTGCCGCAAGTTGATGAACAGTCGAGCGAATCGTATGATGTTCTCGTTGCAGGCGGCGGAATGGCCGGCATCGCGGCGGCCATAGCGGCCGGGCGGGCCGGAGCCAAGACGCTGCTACTCGACAAGGCCGGCTGGCTGGGCGGAATGGGCATCACCGTGGTCGGGCCATACACTGTGAGTACGGGATGACAAAGGACGACTGCACCGAAGGAAACAAGTTCGATGATCAGATAGCGATTTTCAGCTTCATCGACAACGGCAAGTACCTCGTGCGCGATGCCGGCTGGTACGGCATTCCGTATCGCGCGCTGATCCCGCGCGGGCTCGACAACGTGCTCATCGCCGGGCGGATGATGACCGTCGATACCGTTGCGCACAACAGCACGCGAAACACGACCTGCTGCCTGATCTGCGGCCACGCCGCCGGGGCGGCCGCCGCAATGGCCCCCAGGGCGGGCAAGGCTCCTTCTGAAGTCGATGCCGAAGAACTCCGGCAGCACCTCATTAAGGGCGGCGCACTTCTCGAGCCCAAGGATGAACCGTTGGAGAACTGATGAATGAACCAGATATTTGATGCCGACGTTGTGGTATCAGGGGCGGGCCGGCCGGAATAGGCGCCGCCATCGCGGCAACACGCGCCGGAGCCAAAACCCTCCTGCTCGAGGGCTGCGCTTTCTTCGGCGGAGTCGCTGCATGGGGGCTGGGAATGCCCATCAACCAGATGCGGCCCGGCGGCGAAGCTCGAGGCGCCGTGCATGAGCGCGTCATCGAAGGCCTCCTGGCTTACGGCGACGAGGCAGTCAGAGTTGTTGGACACGCGCTTGTCTGCAATGTTGAGTTCCTCAAGGTGGCGGTAATGGACGTCCTCGACGACATCGGCTGCAACTACCTGGTACACAGCCGGGTGGCAGATGCCGTGGTCGAGAGCGATCGCATTACCGGAGTCGTCGTTGCCGGCAAGGACGGCCTTGTGAAGATCAACGCAAAGGCGGCGGCGATGTCCGTGAAGAAGGATTGCACGCCGCGACAGTTGGATGTGAAGGAATTGCAAAATGCCCTGGCCGACGACGGCGTGGACTATGCCAAACGCCGCCCACAATGATAAGGAGCAGTGATTGAGGAGGTGGCCGCTCATCCTGCGCTTTTCCGTCCTGTGCCTGGTGGCACTGGCTGCATTCGGTGTGGTGTTGGGTTACGTCCTGACCTCTGCCCTCGAACACAATGCGATTACGAGATCATGCGAGACAACGGCGGCGTTCGTTTCCGAGCGCATTGCACTCGGCCTCGCCGCCGCCGATTTCGACGACCCGAAGCACGGCGCCGACTACGATGAGCTGGACGAGAAAGTCCGGCAGCTCTATCTCGGGCCGGGCGTTGAAGGCATCAGGATATGGAACACGGCCCGCGTTATCGTGTGGTCTGACGACAAGGCGCTGGTTGGGCGACGCTGTCCCGACGATGCAGCTCTGGCAAAAGCTTTTCTCGGAGAAGCATCGGCGCGGATCGACAGGAGTGAGTACGCACCGGACGCGCCCGGGCACCGCCCGGGGAAGGTGCTGGAGGTTTATGCCCCTGTGAAACTCGATCCGGATGGCGAGGTGTTGGCTGTGGTCGCGATAGACCGAAACGCCGATGCGCTGCACGAAGACATCGCACGGCTCAACCGGATCGTATGGTGTGCGGTCGTTCTGGGCTTCGGATTGCTGTATGCGGCTCTTTACGGCACGGTGAGGCGAGGCTCGATGCATATCAGGGGTCAGGCCCGGTATCTTGCGCAGTCGGCGGAGCAGTATCGGGGCCTGGTGGCGGCTGCTCAGGACGGCATCATCTCCATCGATCGCAAAGGAAACCTGATACTGTTCAACAACGCCGCCGCGCGGATGTTTGGTTACGACCGCCGCGAAGTGATCGCACAATCTGTCAGCATGTTGATGCCTCGGGAGCACAGGGATAAGCACGTCGCCGGCTTTCGTCGCTTCCTTGAGACGGGCGAGAGCAACCTTCTCGACAGGACAATCGAGCTGGAAGGCCTGCGCAAGAACGGTGAAAGATTTCCGATGGAACTGTCGCTTTCTGTTTCCGGCGAGAACGAGAGCTTCCTGGTGACGGGATTTGTCAGGGACGTATCCGAGAGCAAGCTGATGCAGCAGCGACTCATTCAAACGGAAAAGCAGGCGTCTGTATCGACGGTTGCGGGTAGCTTCGCACACGTTCTCGGCAGGTCGATCACCAGCATGATGGGGTTGGCCGGGCTCCTGATGAAAGACCCGGGCGACAGCGGACTGGCCGAGCAGTGCGCCAGGGAATTCGGACAACAAGCCGAGCGTCTCAAGCTCCACGCAGATAACCTCCTCGCGCTCGACGATCAGTATCACCCGGAGGCCAGGCTTGTCGACGTCGGCCAACTAATCGACCGCGTCACGCGCACCCTCTACATAAGGGGCGTGCTCAGGATGTACTCGATTGTTAAGGACTACGCCGAGGACCTCCCGCAGGTTCGGGGAGACGAAGCCCTCATCGAGCAGGTCATCAGGAACCTCGAGATCAGCGCCTCACACGGTATGGCAGACGACGCAGCGCTGACGTTGAAGACACAACTGTCGAAGGATGGAACCCACGTTGAGATTCTTATCAGCGGTGTGGGCGGCGGGATCCCGGGCGATGCGCACGACCGCATATTCCTTCCCTCCTTCACGACCGAAGGGGGAGACAGCACCGGGTTAGGGATGTACATAGTGAAACGCGTGATCGAGCAGCACCACGGCTACACCCGCGTGGACACCAGCGACACCGGCGACAAAGTCATGATAGTTGGTCTGCCGGCGGCATCGTAATTGTTTCAATACACAAGGATTGCAGATGAACATGTATACAGAACCGAAGACGAAATGTAAAACGCAACCTGAATCAACCTGCTGTTACACAGGAGTGCAAAACGAATGGCAGACACAAAAGACATCAAACCACGCACGCTAATGGGTCCGGGCCCGTCGGACGTGAACCCTCGTGTGCTCGAGGCGATGGCACGCCCGACCATCGGACATCTCGACGGACAGTTCCTGGAAATCCTGAACGACATCCGCGACATGCTGCAGGCGATTTTCCAAACGAAGAACAAGCTGACGCTGGCCGTGAGCGGCACGGGCTCCGCCGGAATGGAAACCTGCGTCGTCAACCTCATCGAGCCGGGCGACAAGATGCTCGTATGCGTCAACGGCGTTTTCGGCAAGCGGATGACGGACGTTGCCGAACGGGCGGGGGCCGAAGTCGCGACCATCGACGTTCCCTGGGGCCGGGTATTCACCGCCGAGCAGGTTGAGCGGGCCATGAAGCGGAGCGGCCCGTTCAAGGTGGTCGGTATCGTACACGCCGAAACCAGCACCGGCGCCGCGCAGCCCATCGAGCCGATCAGCCGCGTTGTTCACGAAGCCGGAGCGCTCCTGCTCGTTGATACCGTCACCAGCCTGGGTGGCATGGAGGTGGACGTCGACGGCTGGCAGATCGACGCCTGCTACAGCGGCACGCAGAAGTGCCTGTCGTGCCCGCCGGGTCTGGCGCCGGTGAGCTTCAGCTCCGCCGCCGAGGAAGTGCTGAGCAATCGCAAGACGAAAGTGCGGAGCTGGTATCTCGATATGAACATGGTGCGGAAGTATTGGGGCTCGGAGCGCCTGTATCATCACACCGCGCCGATCAACATGAACTATGCGCTCCACGAGGCCCTGCGAATCGTGCTCGAGGAAGGCCTCGAACCCCGCTGGAAGCGCCATCTCGCCCAGCACCGAGCGCTCAAGGCCGGCCTCGAGGAGATGGGCATCAGCTACATCGCGGATCCCGCGCACCAGTTGCCGATGCTCAACGCCGTTATGGCGCCCGACGGCGTCGACGAAGCGGTTGTCCGCAAGCGGCTGCTCAGCGACTACGCAATCGAGATCGGCGGCGGCCTGGGAGACTTCAAAGGCAAGGCCTGGCGCATCGGCCTCATGGGCGAGAGCGCAACCGAACGCCATGTAAACGCCGTACTCACGGCATTGAAAGAAGTGCTGGCGCAAACGTAGGCGCTTAAATCTGTTCGCAAGTACAGTCACGTACTTGTAGAGACGCCCCGGGGGGGCGTCTCAGAGAAGACGGGCCACCGGCC
>JABMSA010000583.1 GCA_013202185.1 Planctomycetota bacterium | reverse complement strand
TCGCACAGCACGGTGTAGTCGGTTGTTGCCGGCTTGTCGCCCGCTATGCTTATGCCCGTGACCGGCGACGATTGCACGGTGAGGGCGTGGCGGCGCATGATGTATTCGGCCACCAGGGTCTTGTCGCCGTCCATCGTTACCTGCACGTTTTGCCCGGCGGGCGAGCCGCCGTACCACCGCTCGAAATCATATCGCAGGGCTCCCACCGTAACCGTGGCCGGCGCGGTAAGGTTTACCACCTTCTGATCATCGCACGGTGCGGTGTAGTCGGTCGTTCCCGGCTTGTCGCCCGTGATGCTCACGCCGGTGATTGGCCATGTTTGCACGGTCAGGGTGTGGGTTTGCTCGAGTTGCTGCACGTCGAACGTGTTGCTGCTGCCGGCGCTCCCGCTGCCGTCGATGGTGCGAAGGTACATGCCCGCAGCCTCTTCGAGGACCATCACCTGGCCCGTCCAGACGCCGCCCGCAAAGTTTCCGGAGACCGTAGGCGAGATCGCAACCTGATTCCCGGACAAGCCCAACTTGATATTGGGGAAATTAACGCTCCGATCGGGGGCCGGCGAGCCCGTGCCGGACCATGTCAGCGGATCGCCGTAGCTGCTGTCGGTTTCGTAGTAGATCGACCTGTACTGGCCCGTTGTTGAATAGCGGCAGAGCCCGTTGTCTGACCACGTCGAGTTGTTGTAGCTGAAATCGATCATGAGGTTCTGCGCCCCATCATAGTCGAACGGCGCAGCAAACGTGAAGGTGACCCATCCGGTCGAGCTTACGGTTTCGTCATTCTGATACACCGTTGCCCAGCCGCTTGCTTCCCACGATGGCGTGGTGGGGTAGTCGGACAGCGCGGTGTGTTTCATGCGGATGGTCCAGTTCTTCATCGTCTGCCCGGGAGTCTCCGTCACATACAGCGACAGCGCTTCGATGGCACACGGCCCGCCGACCTCTTCGGCCAGGTATATGACCTGTGTGCGGGCGTCTTCGAACAATGTGCTCATGGGCTGTTCCCAAGTCGACGTGGCGCCGCCGATGGTGACTTCCCCGACAGTTCCGACATCTCCGCTGAGGGCAACGCTTCCGGTGAAGCCCGTTGCGATGGCTCCGGCCGAGTCCTTCGCCGTTACGGTCACGGCAAACGGCGCATCCACAGCCTGGGGCGATGCAACAGCCGCCCAATCGAAGTGGTCCAACGGCTGCGGGGGCGCACCAACTGTGAACGTCATGCTCGAACCCGAGGCGGATACCGATACGATGTTGAGGCCCAGGGGCGTGCCCGAGTAGCTCAGATTGTTTGGCGTGGTGTCGGCTGTGAAGCTGGTGTTGTGGCCGGCCCGGTAATAGTCGGAATCGTCGCCGTCATTCTGATCCAGCTCGAGATGCTGCGTGCCGCCGGCCTCCTCGAGGTCCACCAGGTAATGCGTGTGATCGTCGTTGTCCGGCCGCGTTTCGTCGATGTGCCATATCAGCAGCCCGCGGGTGATGCCCGGCATGCCGACATCAAAGCCGTATCCCTGGCGGTTCTCCACGAGGAAATACTGGCTCGAAGGAAACGGCCCGCCAAGCCGGAACACGGCGGGATTGTCTTCAACGCGCGGCACGGTGTAGGTGCCGTTTGACGATACAACCGTCGGCGTCACCCAGCCCAGCTCCTTCTTGCACCAGGCGCTCATGTGGGCCGGCAGCGTTCCGTAACTGCCGTTCCAACTGCCCCCGGCCATCAGGCAGAAGTCGCCGACACCTTTGCTGTCGTAATCGTAATCGTAGAGGTCGGGCAGCCCGAGGAAGTGCCCCGTTTCGTGGCAGATCACGCCTATGCGGCATATACCCCACGTGCTCGGGGTATCGTCCCAGCCCCGTATCTCAGGTTCGGTGTGATACTCCAGCATCTTCTTGCCGTCATAAGTGACGGTGCTGATCATTTGCCACTTGTGAGACCAGATATAATTCGGATCGTTTCCCGCGTACTCTTCGCCTCGGCCCGAGTGCATTATTGTCAGGCCGTCGACCCAGCCGTCGTTGTCGGCATCGAGAGCGGAAAAATCGAAGCCGCTCGCCTCCAGCTTGGCAAGGGCCTCTTGCACCATTTCCCGGGGCCGCGCGTCGTCTCCGGATACGTCGTTCCTGCCGTAAAACGAGTACTTGCGGTCCAGGGTTATCCAGTCAGTCACCACCGAGTCCACGTCGATGGAATTGTACGACACCTCGTTATAGTAATCCTTCACGGACCCTTTTGCGCCGTCGGTGTTGTATCCGACGGTGTTGAACAGCGCCTCAAATTCGGCCTTCGTGTGTGTGCCCGCCAGGTCGGCGAACTCAACAAGAACGACCAGGTTCTTAATCGCGCTGGCCGCTGCAACGCTCGGGCCGTCTGCGACTGCGGACTGTTCGTCGCGGTCCCGGGCATCGGCGCTCGCGCGCGCCACGGCCCCGTCGGGAAGCATGTGGCGCGGCTCACCAGACACCGTCGGATCATCCTTCCCGACTACCAGGCTTCCGGGCACCAGGCCGCCGTGAGCGGCTCTTGCCGCATACATCCACCGCCGGGTCTTCGGGTCCTTCAGAATCGTGAATCCTGCGGCGTCTTCGTGCCAGTGAAGAAACTCATCGCCCTTCAGGCGGATTTCTATCTTCCGGCCGTCGGGCTGCGCCACCGTGACGGGCGCCGGGCATGCCGGCACCGCGCAGGCTTCACCGGCGAGCCATGTCGAAACGATCAGGCACATTGCCGTTGCAAGCGCCGCGCCTGGCTTTCTATCAGTCTGTCGAATTGCAGTATGCACCATGCACCTCCGTGTACTCGCCCGTGTAAGCCTTGCCAAGAGAGTTAGTTGCAGCTCGTCCTTGATTTGTTCCGAACAAAAATCAGATCGAGAACATTGATGCTGCCGTCGCTGTTGACATCGTATTTCCAATTCCGGCCCGTGCCGGCGTCGCTCTTCAGATTATTGCGCGCGCCCAGCAGATCGAGAACGTTGACCGAGCAGTCGTCGTTGACATCGCCGGGGACATTCCATCCGCTCTTCGACGCTTCGGCCGTGTTGCCGAAGGCGCCCATGTTTGTTCGTCCGAAGTTGGGCATGGGCTCGTTCGAAAAATCGGCCCCAGGGTCGCCGGCGTCCGTACACGGGCTTGTCGCATCGTCGTCGGCCCAGCCTCCCGCGCCGTCGTTGAGTAGCGCACTCCATCGCCCGTATCTTGATCTGAGGTGGTAATCGCCGTTGTCGGCATCGGCGAAAAGCGGATCGGCGTCGGCGTTGCCGTCCTCCCAGTTGAGGGTGCTTTCTCCCCACACGGCGGCCGCCTGTTCGCCTCCGGCAACATCGCAGTAACCAATCGTAAGCGTCGATGAAAAGAGCGCGGCGATCTCGGGCGCCACCGGTGCGGCGTTGCCCCATACGATGCTGCTCGTCACGGTTGCCGAGCCGCCGCCGGTTTTCCCGATTGTGCTGAACGGACCATAGATCATCCATCCGTCGGCATCGGCCGGATAGGGCCCCGGCGGGCTGATCCGGCTCCCGACGCAGTACGCCGAGAGCGACACGTTGCCGCCGGGCGGCCACGGATCGGTCGTGATGTTATGGGATCTGTTGGAGGTGACATCCCAGTAGGCATCGGAAGCGCCGCCGACGCTCCACGCCCCGGGAAACTCGCCTTCGAAGTCTTCCGACCACACACAGTCGAACGTCGGCGTGCCGCTGGGTTTGACCTTGAAAACCGCCTGGTTGTCGGAGGCGATATTGTCCCAATTCAGCTCGTAGGGCGTGTCGGGCGGATAATTATAGTGAACATGAATTATGTGGCCGGAGGTTTCGTCGTAGCCGACGCCCGTAGCCACGTGCGACCAGTTGGGGTAGCTCTCCAACTGCCAGTTGAAATACAGGAAAGGCCGGCCTGCATCGATCTCGGCCTTGATGTCGTCTGTCCATGACACCGAGAAGTCTTCCGTGACGTCGAAGCCCAGGCCGTTGCCGTATTCGTCGCCGTTGCAGACAGCCTCGAGCCCGGGCTCGATATTGTAATGGAATGTGCCCAGAGCACCGTAGTACTCCTGGGCCCTCATCAGATCGTATACAAGCTCCGCAACGTGCCCGGTCGCCGACGAGCCGCCGTCGACGAGATTTCCGTAGCCGTGATCGTCCCAGTAGCCCAGCACCTGCGCGGAGGCGTTAGGCACGCAACTGTTCGGGCCGTAGTCATCCTGATGGTAGTAAGGCACGCGCGGTATTATTCGCGTCGCGGGCACGGGGCCGTCGGCTACGGTCGTCGGCGGGCTCCCGCTCCGGTCGATCTCTTCCCAGAAGCTCTGCGGGCGCATTGTGTCTGTTTGTTGTGGCGCGGGCGGCAGCACACCCGCGCCGTCGGGCAGTTGCTGCGGCGTAGTCAGCGTTCGGCCGTTGAGCGGGTCCACGAGCGCCGGCTCGGCATCTTCGCCCGCAATAGGTGCTTCGGGCCTTACCTGGTGAAGCACCGAGAGCGGCCCGAGATAGAAGCTCCGCTCGATCTTCGCCGCGCGCCCTTTGCCGATCGCGGCCAGGCCGGCCGCCTTGGATGCGTGCTTCAGGTGCGGCGCCGCGCCGTCGAAACGCTCCAGGAGCGGGTAGAGGTCGCAGCGTGCCGCAATGATTACCGTGCCGGCCTCATCGGCGAGTACGGCCTCGTTTGCGGCCTGTCGTTTTTCCTCCGGAAGCCGGACGATGCTCATGCGTGCCTGCTCGGCCTGCACTGCGGCCAGGCGCTCGGCGAGTGCGGCTTGCCTCCGCAGCCCCGAGCCCCTCTTTGCGAATTGCGCCGCATAGGCATTGATGCTGCCGTCGAGGGCATAGTAGGGCGTAATCGAGATCAGCCGGCACCCTGGCCACCGCTGTGCGCCGTAAAACACGGCCGCTTTCTCGATCAGGGATGCGGCAACAAACCCGTGTTGCGGGGAGTTGTGGTTTGCCTGCGCCGCACGTGCCCGGCCCATCGGCGCGAAAACACCGCACGCCAGCACGGCAAGGAAGACAGTCAGTCGAATCGAAATATCCCGGGCGCTGTGCGGGAAAGCGCGCTCCGGCGCTGCAACGGTGTCGGGTCTCTTCTGGATGTCGAAACTCATAGTGTAAGGCTTTTCGAACGAGCCGGCGCAAGTTAGTCTCTCTACACAAAGAATACACCAGAAAATGTCATCTGTCAAGGAGAAACATGAAAATAGCGCGGTGCGGATGAGGTGGTGTGGTCGGGGCATCTGCTTGGCGTGGCGCCTGCCGGCTCGTCCGGCCTGCCGATCGGAAGCCCGGCGAACCTGCTCGGAGAGTAGGCGCTGCCACAAAGGGCAGCCATTGCTCGCCCGCCGTCGCTTTGACACACTACCCCTCAGCGCGACGGGCCTCGCCGCACACGGCGACGTTCCGGGCTTCGCCACTGGGGGGACGGACCCTCGAGCCACGAAACCTGTAAAACCCGGCCCTCCGGATCGGCTGACGGGCCAACGTAGAAGAACGAGAAAACAGCAGAAAGCACAGTGCTTTCTG
>JABMSA010000582.1 GCA_013202185.1 Planctomycetota bacterium | reverse complement strand
GTAGAGACGGGCCGGTGGCCCGTCTCCTCTGAGACGCCCCACCGGGGCGTCTCTACAAGTACGTCACCGAACTTTCGAACAGCAGCACTAAGCTGCTCGTAGAGCAGCCCCAACTTGTCCGAAGGACAGGCAGGAAGCCACAGTTCGACGACTGCGACGATTCAGCGTTCACCCGCGCTGAAACTGGAAGATCGAAGAATGAAACACTCCCTGCCGGCGCTTGCGGCGCTGCTGATGACCGTAGTGTGCCCTTCTGCTTCATCGGCCCAGCCGGCCGCACACGAGCGCACCGCCCCCCCCGCCGGCGCCGATCACGCCCCTGGCGACGATCACGCTGCCCCGGGCCACATCATGCCCGCCTCCGACGACACCGACGATGTTTCGGTGAAGCTCAAGCTCGCACAAACGTATCGCAAACAGGGCCACACCGACAAGGCGGAGCAGCTCTACCTCCAGATTCTCAACGGAAAGGCCGGCCGAGCCCGGGCACACAACGGCCTCGGGTTCATCTACGAAGGAAACGGCGAATACCCCCGTGCGATCGAGTCGTACCGCAAGGCTCTCGAGATTCGCCCCGGCTGGGCGCGGCCGTTGTTTCACATCGGATCGTGCCTGATGGAGCAGAAGGAATACAACGAAGCGGAGAAACTGCTGTGCGAGGCGGCAAAGGCCGACCCCGCCGACGCCTCCCCGCGCAACCGCCTCGGAATACTCTACGCACAAACAGGCAGGCTTGAAGCAGCCGAGCGCGAATACCTGGCGGCCGCCGCGATACGACCCGAGTGGACCGCACCGTATTGGAACCTCGTGCTGCTATACGACGCCCAGGGCAAGTATCGGACGTCGGACACGTACCTCGACCTGATCCTCGAGCTGGACCCGGGCAACTTCGACGCGCTGTATCAGAGGACCCGGCACCTGGTGGGAGCAGTGGATTATGCAATGGCGCAGCGCTTCGCAAACAAGCTCGTGAAGCTGTATCCGTCGCGGGCGGCCGCGCACGAAGCGCTCGGAATCGTGCAATGGAGCCGCGAAAACCTGCCCGCCGCAGAGGCGTCTTTCCGCAGGGCGCTCGCCATCGACGCCGGTTACGCAGGCGGGTACCTGGGCCTGGGGCACGTGCGGCTGCGGCAGAAACGATACGACGAAGCAAAGGAAAACTACCGGCGGGCGCTCGCCATCGACAGCGAACTGCTCGACGCGCAACGCGGGCTCCAGATGGCCGGGAACAAGTCGCAGCATGAAAAGAGGGTTGGCGGCGGATGCATAATGGCACCGAGCTTTGCGTGCGCGTCGCCGCTGGGAATGCTAAACTACCTGCTCGTGATCGTCCCCGCCCTCCTGCTGAGAAGGCGACTGTGAGCAAAACTTCACCAGGCTCACCGAATTCCCCTTGCTGTTGTAGCTTACCTTGTCCATCAGGTTGCTGATGAGCGCAAGGCCGTTGCCGCCGTCGTGAAACGGATTCGACTTCATCGCGATCGCCGTTCTCGTGTCGAATCCCTCCCCTTCGTCGGTTACGCATATCTTCAGCATTCTGTCGTTGGCCACGCACTCGGCAACCACGCACTTGGAGGAATCGGCCTTGTTGCCATGCTTTACCGCATTGGCGAAAGCCTCGTTAAATGCCACCTCGAGATCGAGCCTTGCGGCCACGTCGATGCGAAGTTGCTCGAGAAACGAGTTGAAGCGCCGCCCGGCCTCGGTGATGTTGCCCTCCGCGCTGGGGAATTCGATCACCGTTCTTGCCGTCCATTGCGAGGTGCCTTCGCTCGCATCGGTGGCACTGGCCTGTGCCGCGGCAAGCTGCGCCAGCGCCGCGCTTTCGTCGGGGCACATGTCGAAGAGCCGGTCGAGCCCGGCCGCAGTCAGCGCTTTGCCGGGGTGCTCGCGAAGACCGACGAGCTTAAGACTTCCGCCGTGCGTGTCGGTAGTCTCGAGCGCGGCAACAAGCGCCTTACTGCCGGCCGGCCCGAGCGTACGCACATTTGCCATGTTGACGACGAGCATTCGCTTGCCGTTGTCGACAAGCTCGCGGACGGCCCGCAACAGCGGCTCGCAGTCGGTTTGGGTCAGCATGTTTCCGATTATCCGCACGACGCTCGCGGCGCCGTGTTCGCACGTCCGAACTTCCATCCCAAGGGCCTCCTGTTAGGCTTGTGGTGCTCCGAGAAGGCGTTCTGCGGGATTGGCCAGGTTGTAGCGCTTTATCTTGTCGTAGAGAGTGCTGCGGTCGATGCCCAGAATCTGCGCCGAGCGCACCTTGTGCCAGCCGGTGTAGTCGAGCACTTTCTGTATATGCCGCTTCTCGATGATCGCCAACGAAAGGGGCTGGTCTTTGATGTTGGGCGTATCCTTGTATTTGCAGCCTTGCTGCACGGATCGCGGGAGGTGTTGCATCAGGATCGTCTCGCCCTTGGCCAACAGCGCCGCCCTGCCGATGATGGTCTTCAACTCGTCCACGTTGCCCGGCCATCTGTAGTGCGCGAGGCCCTGCATTGCTTCGTCCGAGATGTTGCTCAGCGGCTTGCGCAGCCTTCGGCCGAACTCTCTCATGAATTGCCGGACGAGCGGGAGGATGTCTTCTTTGCGGTGTCTCAGAGGCGGAACGAATACCACCGTCTGCGTGAGGGCTTCATATAGGTCGCCGCGAAACTGCTTGTCTTCGACCCGCGGGATGAGGTCCTCGGAAGTGGTGGCGATTACCCTGCAGTCGAAATCGGTCTCGCGGCCGGGGTCGAGCGCCAGGCTGCCGGTTTGCATCGCGTGGACTATCCGCGACTGCAAAACCAGCGGCAGCGCGCTTGCCTCCTGTATGAGCAATGTGCCCCCGAGGCAATCGCGCAGCAGCGGGTGCAGTTGCTCGGCCGTGCCCCCGCCAAACACTGCCCTGTTCATGAGCACGCCCGGCAGATGGGAGCAGTCCAGCTCAACAAGCGCCGAGCTTGAGCGTGCGCCGGCTGCATGCACTGCGGCGGCCAACATTTCCTTTTCGGTGCCGGGCTCGCCCACGATCAGCATGCCGCCGTCTTGCATGGCGGCCTCGTAGGCCAGGCCCTTGGCGGTGAGCAGGTGCGGATTCCTGGTGGTTATGTCGTCGAAGCCGCAGGTTTTTGATCCTTCCATCACCGAAAGCACAGGTCAGCCCTCCACATAGGTCGCGGGTCGTTCTGCCGCCCGCGGGGCAGTGTAAGTGCGCCCGCCGGCCCCGTTCCAATAGCAAGTCTCGGCGCAAGAAGTGATCAGTGTAGAAACAAGGTTTGTGCAGGCGAGGCGCGGCCCGCCGGCCGAGCCGTGGAGTGTGGAAAATCCGCGCACTACTCGCGGGGTTCCGGCCAATACCCTCACCCCCTCAGGAAAACGCCGTTCTGGCGGAGGTGGTCCAGGAGCTTCTTGTCCGAGATTCTGTTTTTTAGAACCGCAAGCGTAGGCGCCAGCCGGCGTTGGATGTGGGGCTTCACCTTGGCGTCTTCCATTATTATGTCGAGCGTCTCGGGGTCGTGTGTCTCGAGGATGACTGCCGAGAAGCTGCGGGCCACGCGCACCTTCGAGGCCCAGTCGTTGATGGAATACTCAATGTTCTGGGGTATCGGAGTGCGGGAGTGGTCGCGAAGAAAGGCCGTCATCGAGTCGGCCGTCATGCCGCACAGAACGGCCGTTTCAACGTGCCGTCGCGTGATCTTGAGGTGGTAGGTTTGGTCGGTTTTTTCTCTGCGTGCAAAGTGCGCCAGCCCGGCGGCCACGCGCCAGGCCGGGCCGTGTCGGAAAACGATGCACTCGAAATCGGGGTTCACTATCAGCACCTGCCGGTCGGCTTCGCTGCACGGCGGCGGTTCCTCCAGCACGCCCAGCGCCAGGGCGCCCAGTTCGGTCAGCTCCATGGCGTGCGGCGCGTTTTGTTGCATGTCAACCGCAACGACCCCGTAATCGCCGAGTGCGCGTATCCAGCTACTGGCCGCCTCGAGGAGCCTCTCGATACTCGTCACGTTGTAAAGACGCTTGGCCAGGTTTGTCCCAACGGACATGTCTTTGACGATCAGCAGAAGCAGCCGCGAAAATGCCTTGTTCACGGGCAGCGCCTCGCCGGGGCTGAGCTGCTTCAAAACGATCAGCAGCTTGTTCCATGCGTAATCATTCATCGGCGCGAGGAGTTCGTCGAGCTGCCCCACGATGTCGGCCAGTTGCTCTTCGGGTTCTTTGGCAAGCCATTCGTCGGCCTCATCGGTGGGCACTACCTCGCCGCGCCGCTTTTCCGCCAGCCCCAGTTCGCAAAGCAACGACAAATACCCGCCGGCAAGGCCGCGCGGTTCCCAGCCGGCGTCGGTCGGGCACATCAGAGCCATAAGCCGTTTCAGCGAGCTTTTGTAAACGGAGCCGCTCTGCTTGATGCGCGCCCCCTCGAGGCCCAGGAACTGCAGGATCGTGTTTATGTCGACCAGGGCATCTATGTTGACGTTAGGGGCTGCTTCGGGTCGTTTCTGCTCGGAAGGTATCGACAGCAGTGCTTGCGTGATCTCGGTGAATACGACAATTGCGGGGCCGTCCATCCGGAGGTATCCCATCGGCAGTTCGGTTACAGTGCCGATGAGCCGACTCTCCAATTCCTTGCGCAGCTTTTCCGGCTTGTATGCCCTGATGCCCTTGAGGCGGTGCAGGCCGCCAATGTGGTCGACGGCTTCGCCGACGCACGCCTGAAGCTGAGCGGGGAGCGAGCGCACCCTGTCGAGCGCGTGTTGGGGATCTGTCAGCAGCTCGAGGTCGGTCTGGCGGGTCTCGTCGCGCGGGGCCTTCTTCAACAGCGCTCCGACGATCTCCTCGTATTGGTCGCGTGGCATCGCCTTCAGGAAGCCCCCCAGGGTAAAGACGTCCTCTATGGGCCTCATGTCTATGGCGAGCGCTTCGATTATGCGTGTCTTTATTTGTTCCGCGAAGACCGGTCTGCCGGGCTCGGCGTTCCTGATTTGTGCTCCGGCTGCGTACGCATCGACCAGGCCTATCTCGGCGAGGCTGTCAACGTCGTACATCCATGTGAATGTCTCTGTGTCGCACGGAGTTCCCTTGATGAGGCAACGAAGGAGCGACAGGCACCGAGACGATAGTTTTCTCAGCTTTTTCCGCAGCAGTTCGTCGTCCAGCAGCAGTTGCCTCAGATCGCGGATGAGCGCCGATTTTGAATGCCACGGCCTGGGCATTTCCGACCAGAAGCTGAGGATCACCTGGAGGTTGGCTATGCTCTTTGAATTGAGGAATTCGTCGAGGCTGATCGTCTCAGCCTGCATGTTCCCCTTCTTTTGTGTAGGCATCTCGTATCTCGTAGGAGTACCCCTGCTCGGTGAGGAAAAGCTGTCGGTTGGCGGCAAACTCCTGGTCGCGGGTGTCGCGCGTTACCAGCGAATAGAAATGCGCCTTGGTGCCTTCTGCCTTGGGGCGTAGTATTCTGCCGAGGCGCTGTGCTTCTTCCTGGCGGCTGCCAAACGTGCCAGAGACCTGGATCGCCACGCTTGCGTCGGGCAGGTCTACCGCAAAGTTGGCCACCTTCGACGCCACCAGCACAGGTATCTCGTGCTCTCGGAATTTTGCGTAGAGCTCCTCGCGCTTCCTGTCGGGCGTGGTGCCCGTTATGATGGGCACGTCAAACTGCCTTGCGATCTCCCTCACCTGCGAAAGGTACTGCCCGATGATGAGGATCAGGTCGTCGGGGTGGTCCTCGATTATCTTTCGCGCCACGTCGATCTTCAGAGGGTTTTCCGATGCAATCCGAAACTTCGCGCGGCCGTCGGCCGTGGCATACTTCATGCGCAGCTCGGCGGGAAGCGGCAAGCGTATCTCGATGCACTCGGCGGTCGCTATCCAGCC
Source organism: Planctomycetota bacterium (assembly GCA_013202185.1). GTDB lineage: Bacteria > Planctomycetota > PUPC01 > JABMSA01 > JABMSA01 > JABMSA01. The sequence goes on along the minus strand of JABMSA010000582.1, from coordinate 14,042 downwards.
TTGTCTCTCGAGTACCTTCCACGGCACGTCGAAGCGCTTGGGCCCGATAAGGCTGAAGACGTCGTTTTCCTTGTGGTCTTCGCGCACGAGCGTGGCGGTGAGGCCCAGCCGCCGGCAGGCCTGTATCTCGGCTGTGATCCGGAAAACCGGCGCCGGAAGCAGATGGACCTCGTCGTAGATGATCATGCCCCAGTTGCGCTTGTTGAAAATCTCGAAGTGCGGAAATTCGTCCGTCTTGCGCCTGCGATACGTCAGCATCTGGTAGGTTGTAAGAGTCACCTCCCTTGGATCTTTTCGCAAGCTGCTGTACTCTCCGATCTGATCCTCGCGCAGCGTTGTCTTGTCGAGCATCTCGCGGCGCCACTGGTTGAGGGCCGTGAGGCTTGTGGCGATGATCAGCGTGTTGGCCTGGATGCGTGCCATCACCGTGAGGCCCACCACTGTCTTGCCGGCGCCGCAGGGCAGCACAATGACGCCGCTGCCGCCGCGCGACGAGCCGCCCGCGTGGAAAACGTCTGCCGCTTCGCGCTGGTATTCTCTTACATGAAAATGGTGGCCGTTGCCCATCCGCTCGGCCAACGCCATCGGCAGAGGATCGCCCTCCACGTAACCGGCGAGGTCCTCCACCGGAAAGCCGATCCGAATGAGAGCCTGCTTAACGTGCCCGCGCCTGCGCGGATCAACCCGCAGCCGGCCCGGGCCGAGATTCTTCGTCAGGTAAGTGCGAACAGTCTTGCTGTTCCACACTTCCGCGATGATCTCCTCATCTTCGGACGTGAGCACCAGGTCATCGCCCTCGCGGACGAGCTTCAGCAGGCCGTATCGCGCGATGTACTGCGTAACTTCCTGCCGAATGTTTTGCGGCACAGCATACTTGCCATACTCTTCGAGTGCGGCCAGGATATCGCCGGCGGCCAGGCCCGAAGCAGCCGCGTTCCAGAGCGACAGAGATGTAATGCGGTAAGTATGGATATGCTCCGGGCTCTTCTCTAGCTCGGCAAAGCGCGCGATGTGGTCGCGGGCGTCCTGATAACGCGGACTGTCGACCTCAACAAGAACCGTACGATCGCTTTGTACTATCAGCGGATTATCAAGAACGGCAGCCACAGAAATTCCCTCTTGAGAAGAACCGGCCAAACAACTTATTGTAGCGCGCGCATCAGCGACATTCAACGAAAATTGTCGAAAATCCCTGTTGTCCGCATGCCGCCACAGTTTTTCCGTTGCCTTTCCCGACAATCCTGTTATCCTTACTGTTTGCCCGCAAGAAAGACCATGGCTTGTCTCCGGAAACGCGCGCCGGCCCAACACAGATGAGAAAACTGTCCGACAAAGAGAACTTCCTTCGCGCATTTGTGGGAAGGAAACTGTCTGCAAAAAGTTTCCCCTCTCCTCCCTTCCGAGATGACCATCCCCGCGCAGTTCATCTCGACGAGCGTCAGCGCTCGTCGCCCTGCCTTCCGAGGCAGGCACCCTCTTCAAGAACCCTGAGACTTTTGAAACCCACTTGCGCCACGCATCGCCTGCTGATATAATCACCACCTCGTTGATGAGCGCACGCTTGGGACGCACAAGCCGCGCTCTTGTCCCGACGCAAAGCGCAAGGTGATCACGAGGAGAAGTCATGAGTGGATTGCTTTACAGAGAAGACATGGACGAGGCGCGGCAGCGCCTGGCAACGTGGTGGAACGGCGGCGACATCGGCCGGCCCGTGATCCAGATAACCGCGCCGCGCGAAAAGCCGCTCGAGCAGATCGAGGAAATGCCGCAACCTGAAGGCTGGGTCACGCACTATTCAACTAGTAATTTCGCCTACCGCGTGAACCTCTCCGCCCGTGCCTGTGTCAACACCTGGTACCTCGGCGAGGCGGTGCCGATGGTGTCGCCCGATCTGGCGCCCAATTGCCTCGCGCTATACCTCGGCTGCAAGGGCGTCGAGTCCGAAGGCACCGTTTGGTGCGAGCCGTTCATAGACGATCCGGACCAGGCGCGTTTTGAGTACGATCCGGATAATTTCTACTGGCAGTTCTCACAGCGGCTGGGCCGCGAGCAACTGCGCCTGGGCAAGGGAAAGTTCCTCCTGCAATATCCGGACCTGATCGAAGGGTTGGATACCCTCGCCGCAATGCGCGGGAACGCAACGACGCTGATCGACCTGCTCGAGCGGCCCGAGTGGGTGCACGCCTGCCTTCGCCGGATCACCGATCTCTACTTCCATTACTACGACATTCTCTACGACATGATGCGCGACGAGGTCGGCGGATCCATATTCTGGGCGTGGGCGCCCGGCCGAATGTCGAAGTTCCAGTGCGACTTCTCGGCAATGATCAGCCCCGAGATGTTCGGCGAGCTCATGGTGCCCGTCCTCACCGAGATGTGCGAGCGCGTGTCGTATTGCATGTATCACTGGGACGGCCCCGGCGCGCTGCCGCACCACGATCACCTGCTGTCGATTCCGAAGCTCCCGATGCTGCAGTGGACGCCCGGCGCAGGCGATGAACCAACCGATCACCCGAAGTGGTGGCCGATATATCACAAGACAATCGACGCCGGCAAGAAGCTGAACATAGGCTGTACCGGCCCGGAGAGCCTGATGGCAATGAAAAGGGAATTCGGCCCGAAGCTAAAGCAATTCCTCATCGGCATGGGCGCCGAGTCGAAGGAAAAAGCCGAGGAATTACTGAAGATGGCCTGCGAGTGAACAAAAGGAAATGACACGGAAAGCTTTTGACATCGCACCGTTTGCACTGCCCAACTGCGAGCCCGGAGAGGTGCGCTTCGAAGAGCCGCGCGACGTTGCAAAAGTGATCGTAACGTTCAAGAAAGAGGCGCCCGCCAGGATCGGGCTGTCGTATCTGCAGAAAACCTGGCCGCAGACGCGCGTCGAACAGTGGCGCGAGATGCAAAACCCCTGCGGATTTGGCTGGATGCGGATGGACGACTGGTTCAACGGCCAGTGGCGCAAGGCGCCCATTGTTTTCAAGCGCGAGACAAAATCGCGCGTCGCCATCACCTTCCGCGGTACGGCATTCGAATTCCCGGAGATCCCCGGGTACGATGTGCTGTTCCGGCGCACGCTCGGCGTCCGTGTCGACGTAGCCGATCCCGCGTCGATCGAATCGGTCGCCGTATTCACACGCGCCGAGACGATCTACACGCGCCTGCATGTCGACCTCAACGCCGGCCGCCGAACGCCGGGCAAGACGATCAGCTTCGACGCCTATAACGCGCACGTGCGGTCGGTTGTGCCCGGCAGAGGCGTCGCACACAAGGACGGCACGCTGCAACTGCAAAGGGTGGCGCGGCGCAATTTCGAGCTGGAAGTCATCCACATGCGGCCGGCACATCGTCACAGCGGCGACGACGGCAACGTCCGCTTCATCCTCGATAACGATTCCTTCACGATCTCGCTGCCGCAGCTCGAAGGCCGGGGGCCGGTCTGGTTTGCCGAGAAGGGCTTCTTCATCAAGCTCGCGGACGACCCGACGACGTTCGACGACTACCGCGCCGCCTGCCAGGGCAGCAAGACCGTCGCCGAGATGGTGAGCGAGTGCGACGAACAGACATACTTCGGCGCCTTCCACGGCCAGCCGCGCCCGCACGCCGTTGCCTGGAGCATCGGATGCAAGCACGCGCGGCAGCGGTTCTGGCTCGAGACCAACGGCGACGTCCTCCTGCGCAAGTGGAACATCACCTCGATCCCGGGCAAGGACACCCCCCGCTATGCCAACGAGGGCTCGGGCCGGTTCTTCTTCGGCCTCGAGGATTGGGCGACGCTCGGCCGCTGCACCGACCCGGCCCCGGTGCCGGCCTACAACGTTCGCCTTCGGCGCGCGGCGATCGAACTCGAACAGACGACGTTCGCCGTGCCGCTGGAGCGCTCGATACTCGAGGGCGAGCCGGCCGGCGACGAAAGCATCGTATGCATGGCGCGGTTCCGGTTCACAAACACGGGCGACTCGCCGGCGACCGCCGAGCTTCCGATCCGATACTCGCGCGATTCCGGCCTCTCCAAAACGCCATACAGCCCGTTCGCCGAAGGACTAGCGGGCTACACGGACCGACTGCTGCCCGCCGGAACGGCCGAGCCGCTGCGCGTAAGAGGCGGGCGCGTTTACGGCACGTGGAAGCGCAAGCCGGCCATTCGCTGCGCGATCGATTCGACGATGACATTGCGCACCAACGGCAAAGGCGTAGTCATTTCGAAACACCTGCAGCCGGGCGAAAGCTGCGAGGCGGTCGTCAAGATACCCTACATCAACATCGACACGACAAAGGAACTGAAGGCCCTCGATACGCTCGATGCCAACCGATGCCACGCCGAAATGGCGCGGTTCTGGCAGGATGAGATCCGAAAGGGCGCGCAGGTGCACACGCCGGTGCCGCAGCTCAACAACCTCCACGCCGCACATCTCCAGCACGTGCAGATCACAGACTTCGCCATGCCCGGCGATCCCGGGCTGATCAACACTTCGGTCGGCGCGTCGATGTACGGCAACTTCCCCAACGAATCCTGCATGATCGTGCAGGAGCTGGACCAGCGCGGGATGGTCGATGATGCGCGCCGGCGGCTCGAGACGTGGGTCCGATACCAGGGCACCGCGCCGCAGCCGGGCAACTTCACCGACTTCGACGGCATGTACTTCGGCGCGGGCGGCTACGAAGCCGGCTACTACAACCAGCACCACGGCTGGGTGCTGTGGCGGCTGTGCGAACATTTCCTCTACAACGGCGACAAGGCGTGGTTTCGCAGCGTGGCCGAATCCGTGATCGCCGGGGCCGACTGGGTCTTCCGCCAGCGCCGCAACACGATGCGGCTGCTGCCGCATTCGCGCGGATGGGAACACGGCTTCCTGCCCGCCGGCAGCCTCGAAGACGTCACCGATTTCTTCTACTGGCTCTCGACTAACGTGCTCACATGGCGCGGGGTCGACTCCGCCGCCCGGGCGCTCGAGGAGATCGGCCATCCCGAGGCGGGGCGCGTGCGGCGCGAGGCCGACGCCTACGCCAAGGACCTCCGGCGCGGATTCGAAACAATGCGCCGGCACACGCCGCTCGTGCGCCTGCGCAACGGCCGATGGGTGCCCAACTACCCCAGCCGCCTCTACTGTCGCGGCCGCGACCTGGGATGGATCCGCGAAGTTCTCGAGGGATCGATCTATCTGCTCATCTCCGGTCTCTACAGGCACGACGGCAGAGAGGCCCGATGGATACTCGATGACTACCAGGACAACCGCTACCTGGGCCCGCCCTCCGGTTACATCGTTGCCGACTTCGACAAGGAATGGTTCGCGCGCGGCGGCTTCTCGATGCAGCCCAACCTCCTCGCCGGGCTGATGCCGTACCTCGACCGCGACGAGCCCGAGCAGTACATCCGAATGTTCTTCAACGCGTGGTGCGCGTGCTATCGCGAAGAGACCAACGCGATGGTCGAGCACCCCTGGCCGTGGCTGGGCTACTCCAACTCCGCCCACTTCAAGACCAGCGACCAGGCCAACGCCGTCACGTGGCTTCGGTATATGTTTGTCTACACCATCGGCGACACCCTGCACCTGGGCCGCGCCGTCCCGCGCGCGTGGTTTGCAGGAGGCGAGAAAATCGGAGCCGAGCGCGTCAGCACCGTTTTCGGAACCGTCGGGATATCCTACGAGGCTGAGGCCGGTCGGATCAAGGCGACTGCATCGTTGAAGCTGCGCCGCGACCCCGGCAAGATCCTCGTGCGTTTCCGCCATCCCGAGAAGAAGCCTATACGGTCGGTGAAAGTCAACGCAAAGAGCCACAAGGCATTCAATCCGGGCACCGGCGACGTGACCATCACCGGGCACAGCGGCAGGGTGACGATCGAAGCGCGCTATGCGTGAGGGGCCGGCATGCCCAACCATACAGCATGAAGGGCGTGATCGTTTTTCGCGACTGGCGGACGGAGCAACCACTCCTGCAGTGCGCAATTGCGGGAAAGCAGCCCGCCGCCGACCTCGCCAGCCGGGCGGCAACGCTACTTCTCTTTCACGCGTATGAAAATAATGAAATTGCTGACGGCAATGATCTCGTTTTCTCCGGCGTGCATGTCCACTATGAGGCGGTCGGCGTTCGGATGGAAGCCGTGGGGGCGTCGGGACTCCCATACCTTCTTGCCGTTGAGCCACACCATCTGCGGCGCGTACGAGCCGCCCACCTGCAGTTCGTGCTTGCCGGCCGCCTTCGCCACGTAGCAGGTGCGACCGTACGCGACTTGCTTGTTGTTGGGGTCGGCGAATGGCATCCACGCGCCGCGCGCGGGGAAAGGTGAGTTCGACCACGTCTGCTTCGCCATGAGCGCCTTTGCATCGTAGGGCTTCCAGCCTGTGGCCCTGGATGGGTCATACTTCCCGTCCGCCGGTACGGGGTCGGAAGTCTCCCATTTCATGAGCATGCCCGGCCACGGCTTGATGTTCATGTTCAATTTGGTGTCCTTCAGGCCCAGGGCATCCATGATCGCCCGGGCCATGCCCTCAAACCCGTGCCTGCCGTGGTGGATGCCGTCCGTGCTCAGCATCTCACGGCCGGCGTTCTCGCCCCTTACGAACTCGGCGTGCGCATCGGCAACGTGCAGGCTGTGCGCGGCGGCGACCCTCCTGATGGCGGCCAGGTACTCCTGGAACGGCTTCTCGCGCTCTGCATTGACCTTGCCAAACGGCGAGGGCAGAACGAGCATAACCCTGGAACCGGTCTTCAACGTTTCGGAAACGATATAGTCGACGTCGGCCTCGTAGTCCTTCACCGGCCGCCTGCCGCCGCAGTCGTTGGTGCCTATGGAGAGGATCATCAGGTCGGGGGTGCGATCTATGATGTCAGCCTTCAGGCGCTTGCGAACCATGGCGGCCGTATCGCCGCAAACGGCGGCGTTGTGGATTTCGAAGCCGGCATCGGGGAAGACCCCATTCAGCGTATTGACGACGTAGTCGGGATAGCTGCTGCCATCAGTCAGGCTGTCGCCGACGAAAAGGATACGTTTCACTCCTCTGAGAACATCCGGCATGTCTCGCTCACTTGTTTCAGCAGCGCCCGAGATGCCCAGGGCACAGGTTAGTATGATCGCAAGCCTTTTCATCGAGGCTCCCGGTTGCGCTTGTGTTTTTTCGATTCTTCTTCTTGACAACGTACGGCTCATTATATATCATATTGGCTGGAGAATGTCAAGGTGAATTTGCCGCATTATCAGATTGACCGGTCTCGCACCTGCATGGCAAGTGGTGGAGCGCTATCCGGCGCCAGACCCGCCTGATGCTACGGCGCCTCGAGCATGGAGCGCCTCCCCACCGAGGCGGGCATCACCCAGCAGATGAAAAAGTTCAAGGCTATCCGCTTTAACAAGTAACACCGGAGAATCCAATGACGGAAACGTTTCAGACGACGAAGAAGATCAGGACCGCAATACTCACCGGCCGGCATCCTTTCGACGTGCCGAGCTTCCACGCGCTGTTTCGCAGCATCCCCGAGATCGACCCCTACATTCAGCCGCTGGAAGATTTCGCCGCCGACGCCGGCAAGGTTCGCAAGGACTACGACGCCGTGGTTTTCTACAACTTCCACGTCGAAACACCCGGCACAACCGAAGTCGGCTGGTGGGCACAGGGAATACAACAAGCCATCGAACAGCTCGGCGAAACCGCCCAGGGAATAGCGGTGCTGCATCATGCGATCCTTGCGTTTCCCGAGTGGCAGCTTTGGTCCGACATCTGCGGCATCCAGGGCCGCAGCTTCGGCTACGACATCGGCCAGACGGTGCGGGTGGCAATTGCAGACGCCGATCACCCCATCACGAAGGGCCTGCAGCCGTGGGAAATGATCGATGAAACCTACAAGATGGACGACCCCGGCGAAGGCAGCCACGCACTTCTGACCACCGACAACCCAACAAGCATGAAGACAATCGCATGGACACGGCAGCACAAGAACGCGCGCGTGTTCTGCTTTCAATCGGGCCACGACAACGACACATTCGTCGATCCCAACTTCCGCGAGGTCCTGGCCCGGGGGATTCAGTGGGTGGCACAAAGGCTGTGAGAGATGACCGGGAAATGGAAAGCCTCCTCCGTGAAAAGGTGTTCGTCGATGATCTGCACGAGCCCGCCCACAGCAAGGCAATCCCCGCGGAAGAAAGGGTTTGACCATGGCCTGCCACTGGCTCGACGGCGGAGGACCGATGGAAACCAACGTGCAGGCCAACCTACAGTCCGTTGCACTCGTTTTCTCCGCCATCCAGAGCAGCCGGACAGGCTCACCGGTGAAAGTGCAGGAGTTCCTCGAGCAGGCCATGAATGCGGAGGGGTAAGGCAGACTCGCCAAGAATACCCGTGACCGGAAACAAGGCCCGAACCGTTCGTGCTGAATCTTTGCGCTTTCTGCTTGACACTCGCAACGTTTTCTTTTATATTGAGGTACACAGGCACAGACGTCGGCAGACCACCTGGAGGTCGGCACGCGAAGCATGCTGGACTACGATCTGATAGAAACGCCGGAGAACGTTGAACTGGAGCGGCGGCTGGCCGGCATAGGCTCGCGCTTCCTCGCCGGCCTGCTCGATAATCTCGTGCTGCTGGCCGCGTACATTGTTCTGTTTCTGCTCTTCCTTGCTGCATGGGGAGTGGACATCCTCGACGAGGATAAGATCATCGGCGCGGCAAGCACTGTGGTTGTTGCGTTTCTCATTCTCGTGTTCTTTATTGTGTACTGGGGCTATTTCGTTTTTTTCGAGTTGCGCGGCAACGGCCGGACGCTGGGAAAGAAGCACATGAAAATCCGTGTGGTCAGGGTCGGCGGCGGCCCGATCACCTTCACAGACGTCGCCATTCGAAACCTGCTGCGCCCCGTCGACGGATTCGGATTCTACGGCATTGCGGGCCTGTTCATGTTCTTCAGCAAAAAAGCACAACGGCTCGGCGACATGGCTGCGGGCACGGTCGTTATCACAGAGCAAGACCGCGACTACTCCGCCCGCGCCAACAAGCGCCTCGCGGCAACGTGGGAAGCCGAGATAACCCCCGAAGCATTGCGGACAACCGGACTCACGCCGCGGGAGTACAACATCTTGCGCAACTACTGGGCAAGGCGCTCGCAGTTCACCGAGGAGGCCCGCCAGCGCGTGCTTCCTCGTCTGCTTGGGCCGATCCTGGAGCGCACCGGTCATCAACTCGAGGGCCAATCCCTCGAGGCGCTCGAGGAATACGTCCGCGGGTTCGTAAGCAAAGGCGCCCGGGCCGAACAGGAAGAAACAAAGGAAGAGCAACAGCAAAGCGATCAGCAATGACACCTGCATGGTTCATCCAAACTCGAAAGCCCGCATGGGAGCGCCTCGAGCAACTAATCGCTCGAACAGGAAGCAGAGGCGTGAGAGTTCTTGCAGAGAAGGAACTGCACGAACTGACACGCTTGTACCCGGCAGTGGCGATAGACGCGGCCCGCGCAAGGATGTACAAGCTCGATCGGACAACGCAAGAACGAATCAACCGGATTGCCATTGCCGCGCATGGCCTGCTCTATAAGCGGCGGCGCACAAAGGTGCTCCCAACGCTGATGCGCTTCTTCTCGACCGATTATCCTCGTCATTTTCGTCGGCTTTGGCCCTATGTAGTCTTCTCGGTCGCCATGTTTTTCGTCAGCGGGCTGGGCGCGTACGTTACCGTGCAGCTTCGGCCGTCGCTCATACACGTTTTCATTGCCGAGCAGCTCGACATGGTCGACGGCGAGAAGGGGATGTCGGCCGAAGACATGAGCGAACGATACCGGAGAATGCCTCACGCGCCCATGGCTGCGGGCCTGATGGTCAACAACATCTCCGTGGCGTTCAATGCCTTCGCTTTCGGGATCACCGGCGGCATTGGAACCTGCTACGTCCTGCTGGTCAATGGCACGATGCTCGGTGCATTCATCGCTCACTTCACCAATCACAACCAGGCCTATGCGTGCTGGGCAAACCTCACTCCGCATGGCGTGCTCGAGATCATGGCCATTCTGATCGCCGGGGGTGCCGGGCTGCGGATGGGGCTGTCGCTGGCGATCCCCGGCGCCCTCACGCGAAAAGCTTCGTTGCGCGCCGGCGCAAAAGACGCCGTCTTCCTGGTCCTGGGCACTATACCAATGTTCGTGATCGCGGGGATAATCGAGGGTTTCGTAACGCCGAGCTACATTTCCGGGGATGCGAAAATCGCAGTGGGGCTTATCACTGGTACAGCGGCGTTGGCGTACCTTCTATTGCTCGGGCGAGCACGTCCCGCGGCCGGCTCGGGCCGGCCCGGCATCATAGCCGGCGGGCCGACTTTATCAGCAGGTAACGATTGATCAAATCCGGCATGACGGCGTGCGGGTGGGCCTCGAGCACGCCGACTCCCTGCCGGCGCATTGCTGCCAGAGCCTCCGCGCGGGCCTCGAGGACGTCAAGGGCAACGGCCTTGCTGAAGATATCGGGCCCGTGTGCCAGGGGCTCTTCGGCCGCCGCCTTTACTTCGGGGTCCGAGAGCGTAATTGTCAGCGGCAGGTGATGGCGTGCGAAACGGGCCATACAGCTCATCATGATGCCGCTGGCGTCCTTGTCGATCACGTCGGTCATCAGGCATATCAGGCTGCGTTTGCGGTTTTGTGCGGCCACAAACCGAGCAAAGGCCGTGTAGTCGGCTTCCACAAGTCGCGGCTCCAGTTCGTAGAGGGCACGCGCCACCTTGTCAATGTTCTTGAGGCGCTTGACCGGAGGCAGGTAACTTTCTATGCGATCACTGAACGCCACCAGGCTGAACCAGTCGCTCTGGTGCATCGCCACGTAGGCGAGCATGAGCACGGCATTGACGTAGTAGTCGAGGCGGCTGAGCCCTTCGAACTCTCCGGCTGTGGCCCGGCCCACGTCGATGGCGACGAGCACGCTTTGTTGCCGCTCGGGCTGGTAATTCCTCACGATCAATCGCCTGCGCTTGGCCGTCGCCTTCCAATCGACTCGAGACATCCCATCGCCGGGCGTGTGATGCCTCATGCTTTCAAACTCGGTCCCCTGCCCCTGCTGCTTGATCCGCGCCACCCCCTGCTCGTAGGAGAGGCCGCGCCTCAGCAGCAGTTCGTAACGCTTGAGATTGACCAGGTTCGGAAAGACCTCCAACTGCGTCGAAAGCCGAAGCCTGAACTGGCGGTAGAAGAGGCCGGTCAGTGGCAGAACGCGCACGTCAACGGTGCCCAGGTCGTAGCGCCCGCGCTTGCGCGCGGTGAGCCGATACTCGAACGTTCCACGTGCGCCGCTGGCGAGCATTCCGACGCAGTGCGCCGGCTCGGCATTCATGTGCTCCGGGAGGTCCTCCGCAAGATGAATTTTCACCGGCCTGCGGCACCGATTGCGGACCTCGAAGACGATCCGCGTAGGCGCCCCCAGCGACAGGCGCTCGGGCACAATGCGCTCCACCTCCACGGACTTCCGCCGCGGCAGCAGCAGCGCATCGATCACTGCGTACACGCTCAGTGCCGTCACGTAGATCACGCCGATGGCCACGAACGGGTCGAATAGCGCCCCGCCCAGGAACAGCGGCGCGGCGGCCATCACCAGGATGATGAGTCGCGGGGAAGGTAGCATTGCTTACCTCGGAACCTCAATGGCCAACAGCAGCTCCCTGATGCAATCGTCGGCGGTGCGGCCCTCCACTTCGAACTCCGGAAGAATTATCAACCTGTGGCGGAGAACCGGCGCCGCCATAGCCTTTACGTCGTCGGGCGACACGTACTCCCTGCCGCTGATCACCGCATTGGCCTTGGCAGCCAGCATGAGCATCACAGCGGCGCGCGGGCTGGCGCCAAGCGACACCTGCGGCATCGATCGGGTCGCGCGCACGATCTGCGTCGCGTAACGTCGCACGGGCTGTTCTACGTGTACCGACCGTACCGTGGTGCGCAGGTCCTCGAGGGCCGGCACGTCGAGTATTGCCTCGATGCGGGCCGTAGACAGGTCCGATGCATTGAAGCCCGCCTCAACCTTATCCAATATTATGCCTTCTGTCTCTTCGGTCGGATAATCAACGCTGATCTTCAGCATGAACCGGTCGAGTTCGGCCTCCGGCAGCGGATATGTCCCCTCGAACTCGACCGGGTTTTGCGTTGCAAACACGGTGAATATGCCGGACATCGCGTGCGGCACGCCGTCTATCGTTGCCTGGCGCTCTTCCATCGACTCGAGCAGGGCCGACTGTGTTTTTGCCGGCGCCCTGTTGATCTCGTCGGCCAGGATTATATCGGCAAAGATCGGACCGGCGCTGAAAGCAAACTCGCCGGTGGCCGTATTGAATATATTCACGCCCAGAATATCCGACGGCATGAGGTCGGGCGTAAACTGTATGCGTCGGAAGGACGCGCTCGTCGTGCACGAGAGCGCCCGTGCCATCAGCGTCTTGGCTGTTCCCGGCACGCCCTCGAGCAGCGCATGCCCACCTGCCAGCAGCACCGCGACCATCTGCTCGAGCACTTCGTCCTGACCAACAATGACTTTCCGCAGTTCGTCGACCACGCGCCTGGCCGTCTCATTTGCGCGATTGATGTCCATCGAAGACCTCCGATTCTATTGCAGCAAGTTGCCTGATGAGCTCTGAAGCCTGTTGGGCGGACAGCTTCGCCGCCACCAGGGCGTTTTCACATTCTCGCAGTGTTTTCTCGTAGCGGCTTGGCGGCTTGCCTGTGCGCCTGGCAAGACGAGGCGCTATTTCGTCTATCGAGGCCGTTTCGGGCAGGCCCGCCAGCAATGCGACGCGACGCCTGAACCACTGATAGATCAGCCTGGCGGCCAGCCTGTTGGCGCCGGCGCTCCTGTACGTGGCACCAACCGAATAAACGTACTCGAGCTTCGAACGGCGCCTTGTGCGGCCGGGCTCGCGTCGCGTTCCAAAACGCCGTCCCTTGTAGATGAGAAAAAGCACACCGGCAACGCTCAGGCTCAGGACCGACCAGCCGGGGCTTGTGGTAAAGAGCATCGAGGCCATGACGCCGCGCCCGGTTGGGCGCGAGCCGAAGCCGAAATGATATTCGTCGAACGCCACGCGTTTGCCCCGCGATCGATCCCGCGCGTAGGCAACGAGATTGGCCGTCAGAACAGCGTTGTCGTTATTCCCGATCCTGCCGTTCGACATGAAAGAACTGTCGGCAATCACAATCACGCGGCCGGTTCCTATCTTGCGCTCGGCGATCCGCAGGCCTCCGTTATCGACCAAGAGTTCTTCCACCGGGGCCAGGTTGCCGTTGCCGGGATCACTGGCATCCGAATCCAGCGCCCGCGAGGAGGCAAACGACACCTTCTTGACGTCGCGCGCCAGCGGGCCGGCGGCCGGGCCTTCCACGGCGTCTTGCAGTCGGTCGCGCACCTTGGCTTTCCAGCGGCGGGTCCGCCGGTCGTGCAGTGATTCTGATTCGAACTCGTAATGCCGACGGATGCCGTGGATGTCGACTAGCTCATCATCCCATCCGCTGCAAATCAGGAGCCCGCCCTTCCGTATCCAGTTTCGAAGGCCGTGGACCTCGCCCGACCCAAGCGGGATTATGGGATCAATCAGCAGCACAACGTCAAGCTCTTTCAGCGTGTCGGTCAACAAGAGGCGCTCGGACCGTTGCACGGGCATCCCCAGCCTTTCGAAGAGGACATATGCCACCACCGTCCCTTCGACGTTGCACGAGTGGCTCGTGCGCACTATCGCCCTCTCGCGTGCGGTTGTGAGCCATCCAAACAGGATGAGCAGGAGGATGATCCCTGCCGACAAAGCCCCGAGCGTCCCGAGGATTATGTAGTCTGATTTACTGCCTCTTGCGGACATCGCTGATTATTCGCTCGAAGATGATATTCATGTGCTCGTAAGAACGGCGGTCGCACAATGCGCCGCCATATACTGCCGCGTCGAAGTCAAGCGCGAACTTCCGGAAGTCGCCCCCGCCGGGCCCCTGCTGCGGGTATTCCCGTACGTAGTCGCCGTTTGTTTTGCTTTGGTGAAAGCGCAACACGTCGGCTCTTTCCAGCCAACGCAAGAGCGCCACCATCATCAGACCGATGG
>JABMSA010000581.1 GCA_013202185.1 Planctomycetota bacterium | reverse complement strand
GGGTTGTTGCGACCAGGGCGAGCGCAAGCACGTTCGGTATCCCCCGGCGTTTCATACCTTGCAGCATATCCCATGACGGCGCGGAGGTCATGCTTCAGCCGGAATTGCACTTTTCCCCGGTTTGTGTTAGAATGCAATCCAGAATGCGAAAGGGTCGATGACAAAACCACGCCGTCGCTTCTCGCCCGAAGAAGGGCTCTTTCTCCAGGAGATCGACCACAACCTGTTCTGGAGTGATTTTGGCGACTTCAAAGCCTGCGTGACCCCGGGCGCTAACGGGAAGCGGACGGGCAAGGGTCTTGAAACCGACATCCTCTCGCTGTCGGAATGGCAGGCGCTCGGCTACGACAGGCATTCGGTTTTCGCCGATCCGATGTTCGTTGATCCTGCAAGCGGCGACTATCGCGTTCGACCCGATTCCCCTGCATTGAAACTGGGCTTTGAGAACTTCGACATGGACCGGTTCGGATTGACGTCTGACTTCCCGGTGGAAGCGTGACTGGTAGCTACAACGCTCTCGCAACCGGCACCCCGGTTCGGAAATTCCCTTGATTTTCTTGCGTCTGTCCCATAACATAACCCGAATTGGAAAGACTGAGGTCTGACAAACAGAACAATAGAAAGAAGGAAAAAGCCATGGCAAAGCAGAAGAGAAAACCTCGGATGGACATTCGTATTGGAACGATGGTGGGCGCGGGAATGAATTCCCCGGACCTTATTCGTCAGATTTTGCCGCACGGGTTTGAGTCGTTCAGCCTCACATTCTGGCAGACCACCGACGGTATTGATTTCAAGAGGCTTGCCAGGGAAGTGAATGAGGTGCTGGATGGGTCGGGGGCGGTGATCTCGTCTTTGGCGATGTTCGGCAATCCACTGGAGACCGAAAAGATAGACAAGGCTGCGCTGAAAGGCTGGCGGCAGTGCATCGATAATGCGCATCTGTTCGGCTGTGATGTGGTGGGCGGATTCACTGGCAGACTGCGAGACAAGCGTATTGACGAGAGCATACCCAGGTTCAAGAAGATCTTTGATCCGCTGGCCAGGAGTGCCGCGGACAAGGGCGTCAGGATTGCCTTTGAGAATTGTGACATGGGTGGTACATGGCAGTCCGGCGACTGGAACATCGCGCACAATCCCACGGCGTGGGAAATGATGTTTGACGCGGTGCCGATGAAGAATATGGGGTTGGAATGGGAGCCGTGTCACCAGATGGTGAGTTTGATCGATCCAATGCCGCAGCTCAAGGAGTGGGCGCACAAGATGTTCCACGTGCATGGCAAGGATGCGACAGTGCATTGGGATGTCGTTCGCAAGTACGGTGTCCATTCATCGTTTCATTCCGACATCGCTCTTCCGGGCGGTGTGCAGGCGGTGCCGCCCTTTGCATTCCATCGCACTCCTGGATACGGTGACAGCAACTGGACTGATATCATTTCCGAGTTGCGTCGTGCCGGGTTCAAGGGATCTATTGACATCGAAGGGTTCCATGATCCGGTGATGAACGGAGAACTGGAATGGAGCGGCCAGGTTCGCGGACTGAACTACCTGAAGCAGTGTCGCGGAGATTTCGTGGCCAATCCTGCGTAGTTTGGCGATGCAATCCACCAGACGGGAAGGAGAGCGAGACAGTTGATCACCGGTAATCTTCTCCCGTCAAGAAGGATTTACGATATTCTGGCGGTCATACGCCCAATCAGAAGGAAGAGGAATTCCTATCAGCTAACGGAGGTTCCCGCGTTATGAAACTCGCTGTCATAGGGGCCGGTAGTTTTGTCTTTGCACCGACCGTGCTGAAAGACGCCATTGAACGGCACCGGATCGCGCCGTGCGAACTGGCTCTGGTGGATCTCGATCTCGAGGCCGCCGAAATCATGGCCGGTATGGCCCGGTGCATGGCCCTCGAATTGGAAACGGGCGCGACCGCCTGGGCGACCGATGACCGGCGGCGGGCGCTCGATGCCTGCGATTTCGTGATCCTGTGCGCCGCGCCGGAAGGCGCCCGGCGCTGGAAGATCGATCACGAGATTCTCGAGCACCACGGCATGGCCGATCAGTCGCGTGAATGCGGCGGGCTGGGCGGGCTGAGCAACTCGCTCCGCTCGATCGCCCTGGCAATTGCCGTCGCACGCGACATGGAAGAACTGTGTCCGAACGCCGCGCTGCTCGACGTGACCAATCCGATGCCGCGCGTCGTTACGGCCGTCACCCGGTACTCGTCAATCCGGACGTACGGATTCTGCAACATTGCCGACGGCGGCCCTGCCGGACACGAATGGGTGCCACGCCTGTTGGGCCGTGAGCCGCAAAGCATGGAAGTCGTCACAGCCGGCCTGAATCACTTCGCCTGGCTTGTGTCCGCGCGCGACCGCACAACCGGGGCGGACCTTATGGACGCAGCCAAGGCGGCCGTGCGGAACGGCACTGGCCGTGAGTTCACGCTCCTGCAGCGGTGGCTCGCCAGGTATGGGGCCATTGCGACGGGACACCCGGATCATACGGCGGAGTATCTGGCGCCGGACCCGGATGTGCGCTACTGCACTCGCCCGCCATATCACGGCGACACGGAAGAGCGGAAGAGGCGGCGCGAGCAACTTCGTGCCGCAGCCGACGGCGTGCTCGACTGGCGCGAGGTGCTCGCAGGCGGGAGTTGGGAACACCCGGTCGACCTTGCCGCGGCGCTGCACTTCAACCGGGATCGGGCCGTAGGAGTTATCAATCTGCCCAACGACAACTACGTGCCGCAGCTTCCGGCCGGCAGGATCGTTGAAGTGCCCGCAGTGGTGGCCGGCGGCAAGGTGCATGGCACGCCGATCGACCGCATGCCCGGCACGACCGCCGAGCTGTGCAGGGCTGTCTCCGATGTTCACGAACTGGTGGCCGAGGGGGCGGTAACCGGAGACGTCGCCAGGCTCGAAGAAGCAATTGAAGCCGATCCGGCAATTCCCGACAAGACACAGGGGTGCAAGGTATTGGCTGAGTTGATCGCGGCACACTGGGATATCATAGGAAGCGGTACGTTCGGATCAGACCGGAAAACCCAACGACCCCGCACTTGAGAGAAGATACAGCACGATCTGCCGGCACGGTTTGAGAGGCAGGGACGATTGCTGCGGCGACCAGTAAGAAGCGTGCGAATATACTCGTAACGTATCGATATACAAGAGCCGGCAAGGAGTGTCCCTTGTTCACCCTATTCGAGGAAATCTCATGAACGACAAGCCGTCTCATACATTGTGCGCCGGCGCTTTCCGGACAAAGTTCCGGTGTCGGACCTGTGTGACGAGCGCGGGCCCACGGCCCGGGCAATCCTCGAACCGGTCAGCGAATTCGATCCGGTTGTCACAGACGCCGCCGTAACCCTGCCGCCGATGTCGCTGGTCCGGGTGACCTGCCGGCAGGAGGCGTGAGACCATGTGGACCAAATCTCAACTCACCGAAGCGTTCCGCAATGCGGGGCTCCACGACGGCGACCTTGTGCTGGTGCACAGCGCACTGCGCAAGCTCGCCCCGGTGGATGGAGGCGCGGATACGGTGATCGATGCCTTGTTGGAGGCGGTGGGGCCGGACGGCACTGTCGCCGTGCCGACGCACACCTGGGGCGTGGTCGGCGCGGGGCAACCGGTTTTTCATCAGGCGCTCACGCCGTCCAATGTCGGCGCGCTCACCAATGTTTTCCGCAAACGGCCCGGGGCTATTCGCGGCCTGCATCCCACCCACAGCGTGGCGGCCATCGGGCCGCGGGCCGCGGAGTTCGTCGGCGGCCACGAACAGGACGACACCCCGTGCTCCGCCAACAGTCCCTACCGCCGCCTGTGCGACTGGGGCGGCAAGGTGCTGATCATCGGCGCAGGGCTTGACTGCTGCACCCTGTTCCACGGTTGCGAGCAATGGGCCGGCATGCCGTGGGCGGTCACGGAACACACGGTGCAACTCTACAGCATCGCCGCCGATGGGCGCGTGATTCCAGCTTGCCATCACCAACACTTCACCAACACCTGGGACCAGTATCCGCGCCTCGAACCGCACCTGATCGAGGCCGGAGCCATGCGCATCACCCACATCGGCGAGTGTGCATTGCGGCTGCTGGACGCCCGAGCCGCCGCCGATTGGCTCATCGCGCAACTGCGGAAGGATCCGAGCATTATCCTGCCCGAAAAAATGCCGCCCACGGCAGCACCGTCTTGAAGGAATACCGCGGCGGCGATGCTGTAGAGTTGCACCGTGTGTTCCGTCACAGCACCCGAGTTGCGCCAGGACACCGACAGCGTGGCCTTGGGCGGTGGCATATCGTTATCCGGCATCGGTGTCGAGTTGCCGACAATGGACATCGCCGACTATGTGGCGTTCGCGGCGCAGCGCATCGCCGAAGCGGTTGGTGTCGCGTGGTGCGCCCGGCAGTCCGGCGCCATCGGCTACGGCTTGGGCCAGGCCGTGGTCGGCCACAACCGGCGCAGTTCGTACTACAGCGGTCGGAGCCAGATGTACGGCGACACGTCCACTGCCGACTTCAGTCATATGGAGGGCTACGAGGACCACAGTGTCAACGTGCTGGCCACCTGGGATACCGCCGGCGAACTCACCGGGGTCGTCGTGAACGTCGCTTGCCCTTCGCAGGTCACTGAGACTCTCTTTCAGCTCAGCGCCGACTACTGGCACGACACCCGCGTAGAACTGCGCCGCCGGCTGGGCGACGGGCTCTTTGTACTGCCGCAGTGCTCCGCCGCCGGCGACCAGTCGCCGCATGTCCAGGTGGGCAAAGCAGCCGAAGAGCGTATGTTGCGTTTGGCAGGGCGGACGCAGCGACAGGAAATCGCGGTCCGAATAGCAGACGCCGTCACTGGTCGGTCCCGAGGGCGGCCGCGAACTGGTCGAGTGGACCGTGGCGGCGATCAAGGCACTATGGGAAGTGCCGTCGTGATGGGTGGAACGACCGAAACAGCAATGACAAGAAAGGATCACAGATGGCGAGAGTGATGCCCAATGCGGAAAAAGTGCCCTGGTCCGGACGTCTTGTGTCCGTCGGACCCCGTATCCGCCTCATGCGGTCGTTTGACGAGCGGCAACACAGCTATCAGGGGTACATTCTCCGCGTTGACGGAACGTGTGGAGATGAAAGCGGAGAATTTCTGATTGCCGTGGGCAAGGGCGCGCACGAGAAGCACCGCTTCCGCAACGGGATGAAACTGAGCGGGCTTTCAATCCCCGTCGCTGATCCGCGACTTGAAGCCGCGCGATTCTACAAAACGAGCCGAATCAAGATCGAAACAGTTGCCGAGGGCGAGCCGTCCGCCGGGCCGCCGTTTCTTGGCGTGCCGCCCGACCTGGCCACCTATCGCGGCCGGGGGCATCGGCGCCTGGACCCCGGAACATACCAGAAGAAATGCGCAGCCTGCATCTGGGGCTGCAAGATGCCCGTTGAGATGATCATCGATCATTGGAACCCATCGAAGAAGAAGTACCGGTTCGAAACGTTTTGCTACGGCCCGAAAAGCTGCGCGCTCTACCGGGCCGGGGCCACGCGCAAGGTGCCCGGCCGCAAAGGCATGTCGTGGGAAGAAGAAGACTGGGTAGATGACGAGGCCACATCGCACCGGGGACCGGACGACTGACGTGTTGTTCAGCACGCATCCTCTCGCCCACCGGTTGAAATCCGTTCGATTCGGGGAGCCGAAAGGCGGCATCGGACCACGGTGATACGGTGGGCAGGACGCCAGCGCTCACCAGTCACCGTTCCGGCAGGTTGCGATGTTGGTGAACATGCGAACTCTGCATGTACGCCCGAGCGTGCCGCTCGTGAAGCTCAAGGCGTTTCTCGCGCCATTGCGCAACATGATAGAGGTTGCTTCGCTCCTCGGGATCGGCCCTCAGGTTGAACATCTCGCCCTGGCCGTCTTCGTCGTAGATCGTGAACCGCCATCCGTCGCTGGTGATAATGCTGCGGACGGATCCTTCCGGCGGGCCGAGCGGCGCCTGAACCGTTACGGCCTCCCAGCCGTCGTCGGTGAGTAATCATATCCGATCCACCGTAAGTTACAAGTAATTTGTTCTTGCGATTCTTCCGTTGCGTCGCCCTGCTGTCGACGCATAGCGGCAATGCCGGGCGCGTCCGTACACATGACGAGGGCCTGAAGCAGGGGTGCGCTTCAGGCCCCGGACGGACGGTTTCCCCACCGTCCTGTCAGGGCGGGGTTCGCCTTGCCATTTTCTCGTTTTTGGCCCACTGGTGCATTTTTCGGTGAACATGTGCCGGTCGTTCACCAACAGGGCTTATAGGGCTTATAGTTTCAATGTTGAGCAAATCTCGTGCCACGCGTGTGCCGAAATGCGCCGGCTATTCGGAAGTTGTGACTATATAATGGGTTATGAGCCCGTTTCCCTGTGCGCGGGCATTGGCCCCTGCCACAAGAGTGACCTGCGTGTTTCGGGAATTGGACATGGTGAAGATGCGACGAAGCAATTAAATTGTTTGGCCGTAAAGACTTAGGGGGGCGTTGCCGGAATTGGACGTGTGTCCAGAAAAGACACCACAAAACCCCTCTACAGTATGGCTGCCCGCGCAATAGCTCCGGTGGGCACGCTTTTTTTTGAGGATCCCGCGGGTTTTTCTCCCAACGGCAGCCTTGCAAGTGAGGGGGCCCGGAGGGGGTCAGGTTCCGGGCCCTGGGCGGAGGATCTCACATGTGCTTTCTGGGTTTGTCTTGTTGCTATCCTCCCAGTCTGTTTATGCCTATGGCTGAATGCTCGGGTGCGCTGGGGTCGATTATCAGGTTCGTGGTGTGGAAGCCCTTGATGATGGCTTCGATGTGCCGCGACTCCGGCGGGCCGGTGAGCTGAACATCCACAATCTCGACGGCCAGGAAGTAGGGTATGCGGTATGTGGCGTTGTTGCCCTGCCCTGTCAGGTTGTCGTATACGGTCACGAGCACGGTATCGCCTACGCGTGCATCGATGGCATTGCTGATTCCGCCATGCATGCCCGGGCAGCCGTTGAGCAGCAGGTAGCCGGGGTCGGAAGAGATCGAGAAGGTATCGGGGTAGCCGTTGTCGATCCAGTTGCGGAGGACGCTCGTGCCGTTGGAGTGTCCGTCGAGGCTGACGAGCCCGAAATTGCCCGGGGCTTCCATGTCGTCGAACGGGAAGAAGTCGATCGTCTGGTCTACGTTCGCAACGAACCGCGTCTCCGAGCGGTCCAGCTCGATCTCGAAGTTGACTGCGTCGATGGCGTTGCCTTCGAGGTCTTCGAGATGCCCGACTTGGTCGAGGTCAACGGCGAAAGGCAGCAGGTCCAGCTCGTTCTCCGTTTGGGCGGGCTCGACCCCCCCAACACGGCCGTCGAGTGCCGCCACCGACTCCGCCTCCAAAGAGACTGTGTCGATGCCGAAGACTCCGGCGAAGAACAGGTCGAGCGGCCCGTCGGGCGAGCCCGGCGTGCGCCGCGCGGTTACCCTCACCGCGTTGGGCGGCTCGGCGTCGGGCGTGAAAGCCCCGGTGGCGAAATCCAGGTGGCCCGTGACGATGTCCTCCTGGGAAAGCGTGACGGGCCTGGCCAGCACCGAGTTGAGGCTTGCAAACTGCGCAGCCGTGGCGTAGACCTGGTCGCCGCCCAACTCCTGCACCGCCGCGAGTGCTGCGGCATCGGTTGCGACTTTCAACTGCGTCCTCGCCGTGTGCACGGCGCCAAGGTCCACCACGAGCGCCGCAAACGCCATCACAGCGAGAATGCTTACTGCGAGAATAATTATGACAGAGCCTCTCTGTCGAATTCGGGCCGTTGTGTTGATCATCAGGTTCCTCATATCGTATACTCCTGCCGCTGGTCGGCGTATGAGCTGTTTTCCGCTTGAGCCTAATAGTCGATACAACACTACAAACTTTGCAAATACCGTGCCATCCGACACCACAAGGGGCCGCCAACACACGTGGGCGCGTCGCAAGGTGTGATCACACTGCAACTTACGAAAAGACCGACCGATGCGAGCGGCGCTGAATGATGAGACGAAAACCTGTGCAATTCGGCCCAACAGGGGCAAACTGCACAACAACGACCGGGTGAACAATATGTTTCGGAGAGGCCGTAGAAAAGCTGTTTTTGCTTGACACATCCGTTGCGGACTGGTAACATGAGTTGTAGTCTTGTGGTTTTACGACACCGGTGTGTTGTTCCGGCCGGCCGTACCAGGCGAGGTCCAACTTTTTTGTCACACGACACCCACAGCCCCCCGCAACGCCATCGCGCCGATCAATTGTGCCTGCCTTCGGCGCGGGTGCTGTATCTGATGATCCTGCTGCCGTTGGCGGCGCACCATTACCCGGAGGTCTTTGACTGGCGCTTTGCGGTGTTGATCGTGTTGTCGTCTGCGGCGGGCGCCCTGCTGACACGCAAGCTTGCGGGTTTATCCGGGACATCGGTTGCGCGGCCGCCGTTTTGTGCTCGGCCGTGGTTTGCCATCTGGGCCGGGTACACGGTTGCCCTTGCCGCGCCAAGCCTGCTGTTCAACGTTCTCATAGGTCGATCAGCCTCGCCCGCGTCGTGGACGCCCTTCTGGCCGGGGGGCGATTTCACGCTCGGACGCCCCCTCGTGACCTTCACAGACGGGCTGCTCATGGCAAGTGTGCCGGCCGTGCTAGTCGCCCTGCTCAGGCCGGTCCGAAGACGTCTGAACGGCGCGCCCGCACAACTACCTGACGACAACGATGCATGCAATCGTGTCCGCGCAAACGGACTCGTCCGGGCGGCGCTGCGAGGTGTGGCCCCCCTGGCGGTGTTCGTTGCGGCTGCCTTTGCGCTGTCGCTTCGTATCCCAAGCGGCGCCCTGCTCGGCAACCGCATCGATGTTATGGTCAACGTATGGAACCACTGGTGGTTCAAAAAGGCGATGTTCGACCCCGGACTGTCGATTCTGTATTCGGACTACATGTTTCAGCCTTACGGCGTATCGCTGGTGTGGCATACACTGGGGCCGCTCAACTGCCTGATCGGGATCGCGTATCAGGC
>JABMSA010000580.1 GCA_013202185.1 Planctomycetota bacterium | reverse complement strand
GTATGAACGTTCGGTGACCACACGACCCAGCAGTGCCACGGCGAACTTATTCACCTGCCACATGAAGTGGCGAGGGGCCTATCCGCCTTTCGGCGACGAACTTTCGCTCCTGCCGCGCCAGGCGGCAGGGGGCGGGTTCTTCTGTCGGTGCGGTTCTCACTGCCGAACTTTGCCTCCTGCCAGTCGAGCTGGCAGGGGGCCGGGCACAAGGCTGGCCGACCTGCCAAGAGGATAGGCGGCGCATCCAGGACCGGGACGTGTCATCTTGGGGCACGCTAAACCCATAGCTCACGCTATGGGCTATCATTATGTCGCTCCTTCGGAGCTAATGGTTTGCCTGCTGTCGTGTGTCAGCAGTAACCGGCATGCGCTATCCGTTGCATTCACGCCCAGCCCGGCAGGGCGGCATAATAATTGCCCACGGCGTAAGCCGTGGGCTCACTGCAATTCATAACTCATAACTCGCCATTCATAATTCAGGTCACCCCACCTTCCGGTGCCTTAGCCTGTCGAGCGCGACCGTCGTTCCGAAGCGTTTGCACACGCCTTGCATGATGAGTCGCGCCGGTGAAGATGACATCGGATCGAAATGATGTCCGTGGCATCCTCGCTGCTTCGGCAGGCGGCTTCAGTCATCCTTCAGCCACTTGTTGAAGTCGGGGCTGAGGAGCTCCTTGACCTCGGGCTGGTTCATGTTTTCCGTCGTCGCGAGGGTGACGCCGGTGTCGATGCGCTTTTCAACTTTCTCTCCGCGCAGGTGCTTGACTATTGTCTTGACGCCGAGATAGCCCATCTTCATTGGGTTCTGGAGCGTGAGGGCGTTGATCTCGCCTTTGCCGAGTGCTTCGACGAGCTTCGGTGAGCTGTCGAAGCCGACGAACCGCACTTTGCCGGCGAGGCCGTTGTCTTGCAGGGCGAGGAGCATGCCGAAGGTTGTCGATTCGTTGGGGCAGAAGATGCCGTCGATGGTGAGCCCGCCTTGGTCGTTTCTGAGCGGGCCGAGGAGGTCTTCGCTGGCCTTCTGGGCGGAATCCGACGTGGCGCCGCCGTAGAGGTTCTCGCGGACGACTGTGATCCGGGGGTGCTGTGCGATTGCGTCGAGGAATCCCTGCTCGCGGCGCATGGTGCCGGCGGAGCCTTCCTGGTAGCGCAGCATTATGACCTTGCCCTTGCCGCCGATCAGCTCGGCCAGCCGCGCGCCTGCCATCTTGCCGCCCTGGTAGTTGTCGGTGGACGCGAAGCTGATGTAGTCGGTGCTTTCGAGGCCGGAATCGATTATGACAACTGGAATGCCGGCGCGCGTGGCGTCGGCTACGGGCGCGCTCAGTGCGGTATCGTCGAGGGGTGCCAACACGATGCCGGTCACGCCGAACGCGATCATGTTTTTCATCACGGCGATCTGCGCCTCGCGATCATCTTCCTTTACGGGGCCTTTCCAGATGATGTCGACGTCAAGCTCTCGCGCAGCCTTGACGGCGCCGGCGTGGATCGATTTCGAGAACTCCTGCGTTTGGCCCTTGGGGATCACGGCGATTGTTGTTCGCTTGGGGGCTTTGTCGCCGCCGCACGAGGCCACGCACACCGCAACAACTGTGCAGGCCAGGAGTATCATGAGTTTTCGCATGGTTCTTGTCCTTTCCGCAGGAATGATCCGCTGAAAACGCGCTGCCTTCGGGTGTTTTTCTATTCTATCATAGGCTGGGTGTTTTTCAAGCGGATTCCCGGCGTGGCGGCTTCGTTGCGGGTGATGTTGTGGGTGGTTTTGTGGGCGCGGAGGGTGCACGTCGAGGGATACCCGGCGGAAATTATTTCCTCGAGCGGAAAAACTTTCTGCGATGGGGGCGCTGCTCGCCGATGGTGGCGAGTGGCCGGCGAGTGTTTTTCGGAGTTCGTAACTGCCTGAGAAATCAAAGGTTACGGCGCCGTGAATGATCACTGAGAGTTTTCTTGCGGCAAGTTGGCACGGGATGTGCAATGTGTCGGGATGCTGACATCGAAAAATTTGCTTCAGGGATTTGCTCAGCAGGGAGTTATTCAACTATGATAGCAACAACCGTGGAAACTGCCCTTCCGGAAATCACTGTCGTGCCACGCAGCACGCGCCCGTCGCAGTCTGCTTCGACGCCCGACACCGGGAAGGCGAGCTTCGATCGCTGCCTGCAATCGGCGTCTGAAAAGCCGACGAAGGCAGCCGAGAAGCCGGCGGAGAATGAACAGTCGACCGAAGAGACCAGGGGCGAAACCGAAACAACCGAAACCGAAAAGACCGACGCCGCAGGCGATGCCGCCGAGAAGAACGTGGAGAAGGGCGCCGCCTCACTCGCGGACACCGATGCCCTGCTGGCGCTTCTGGGCGAGCAGCAGGTTGTGGAGGTGGAGGTGAACTTCGAGGCGACGAACAACGTGGCTACGGAGATTGCGGTGCAGATCGTGGATACTCAAGAAACCACGACCGACGCCGCAGACGAGGCCCTGCCAACCGGGCAGGCGGAAACAACGCCGACCGATTTCACGCCGCAGCTTGTGGCCGCTCAAGCCAATGATGCAAGCGCGCAGGTTGCAGACAACGCCGCGCAGCAGCGTCCGGAGATCGAGCAGGTAACGAATGAAGCGCCGTCGCTGCAAACGGAACGCTCCGCAGACCAGGACCTCGAACAAATAGAAACCCATACTGAAGAGACGGATGCTGGAAACCAGGAGTCGGCGCAGTTAGTGAGACCCACTGCGCCGGCTCCTGAACCGCCCGCCTCGGTTCAAAATAATACACTGGCCCTGAACCCGGGCGAGCAGATGCGCGTGGACGTGCGCCAGGTGGTCGGGGCAGGCGGCGTTGAAGCTGCCGGTGGGGCGGATGTCGGCTTTGAAGTGGACGGGCCGCAGGTGGTGGGGCAGGTGGTTCGCGGGGCGTCGATGATGATAAGCCAGGGCCGCTCCGAGGTCCGGGTGCAGTTGCGCCCGCCTGAGCTGGGCACGGTGCGAATACAGCTTGTGTCGGATCGAAGCAACGTTGTAGAGGCCCGAATAGTGGCCGAGCGCGACGAGGTGAGGCAGTTGATCGCGCGCAACCTGCCCGAGCTTCGCGAGTCGTTGAGCGCCTCGGGCGTGCAGGTGGGAGGTTTCGACGTTTCGACCCAGCAGTCGAGCCAAACACCTTTTGAAGAATCAACCGGGTCAAGCAACAACACACCCGCGTGGGACGGAGCCGAGCCGGAAGACGAGGAGATCTCCTCAGCATTTTCCGGCCCGGCTCGCGGGGTGAACCGCTCGGTTTCCGACGGGGAGATAGATTACATAGTTTGAGCATCGCGGGCGCACGCGATGCGCCCGACAGGAGACTGTTATGAGTTCGGTATCGGCCGTCGACAATCAAACAATGGGCAAAGATCAGTTTCTCAAGCTGTTTGTCACGCAGATGAGAACGCAGAATCCTATGGATCCTACCGGCACCGATGACTTCCTGGCGCAGCTCGCGCAGTTCTCTTCGGTCGAGCAGATGTCGAATCTCAACTCGAACTTCGAGAAGCTGCTTGCCGCGCAGCAGGGGGCTCAGGCGACGGACCTCGTGGGCAAGACTGTAGCCTACGCGGATCCCGAGTCGGGGTCTGCCGCCGGCGGGCGCGTCACGGGCGTTCAGATCAACGGCGACGACCCGGTGCTGCTGCTTGGCAACAGGCAGGTGAATCTCGACTGGGTAACGGCAATATTCGAGTAATCAAGGAAGAAACTTTTCAACAAGCGAATCACATCTAAGGAGGCAATCATATGGGAGCGTCGCTCCTTGCAGGCGTATCGGGCCTGCGAAATCATCAGAAGTTGTTGGACGTTGTGGCAAACAACCTGGCCAACATCAACACGCCGGGCTTCAAGGTCTCCAACGTGGGCTTTGCCGATCTTTTCAGCCAAACGCTGGACACCGGTGCTGCAAGCTCGACCAATCTTGGCGGGCGAAACCCGGTGCAGCTTGGTATGGGCGTAAAGACGGCCGGCATCAGCACGAACTTCGAGCAGGGCAGCCTGTCGGCAACGGGCCGCACGCTCGACGTCGCGATCGAAGGCGACGGCTTTTTCGTGCTTTCCGACGGCAACCAGAATTACTACACGCGCGTAGGGCAGTTCGACGTGGACTCGAGCAACATGCTCGTGCTCCTGGGCGCGGGCTATCGTGTGATGGACGCCGGCGGCGCGCAGATCACTATTCCGAAAAACGTGACGATGCCCGGCCAGATAACCACGAACATCGACATCGTGGGCAACCTCGATGCCAACGCCGACGGCCCCCTGGCCGAAGTGATGACCACCAATGCTACGTTCACCACCGATAAGGCCATCATCGCAGGCACCGCCGCGGGGCCGTTCGCCCTCGCCGACGGGAACTCGATGACGATTGCCGCAAACGCAAACCCCGCGCAGACATTCACATTCCTTACGGCCGATTTTGTCGACATCGCCAACGCCACGGTAACCGAGGTGGCGGCGGTAATCAACGCCACCGCCGTGGGCTTCAGTGCCTCAGACCGTGACGGGCGCCTGGTGCTCGAGTCGGGATCCTCCGATGTGGCCAAGAGCGCTCTGCTGGTGAGCAACGCCTCCGGCACGCCGGCGGCGGCACTGGGCCTGAGCACCACCAACACAACCGTAGTAGCAGCCGCCGCCACAGAATTGCAGGACCTAGCCAGCAATGTATCGGCATATGCCGACGGCGACGTGATCAACATAACCGGCACCGACTACGACGGCACCACGGTGGTCAGCACGTTTACGTTTGGCAGCGGCAACGACGGCATAACCCTGGGCGACCTGGTGACCACGATCAGCTCTTCCTTCACCGGTGCCACCGCCGCCCTGGATAGCTCGGGCAACCTCACCCTCACGGCGGACGTCGTGGGCGACACGAACCTGTTTCTTGGAATCGCCGATGCCGCCGGCACCACGGGCGGCACGCAGTTCAGCAACCATTCCTTCGACACCACCACGCAGGGCGGCCTGGGAGCCACGAGGGCCACATCGATAAAGATTTACGACAGCATGGGCGGCAGCCACGTGGTCAGCCTTATATTCAGGAAAGAAGCAACCAACGAGTGGAGCACAACGGCCTCGATAAACGCGGCCGACGGCATATTGCTCGACTCGAAGATCGAAGGCATACGTTTTGGCGAAGACGGCTCATTCAGCCAGGTTGTTGGAACGGGCGAAGGCGACCCGGGGTTTGAAATGAGGTTCAACGGAATAGCATCGCCGCAGACGATCCAACTGGACCTGGGCACAAGCGGCGGGTTCAGCGGCCTCACACAGTATGGCAGCCCGTTCTCGGCGGCGGCCATCGGGCAAGACGGCCTGGGCCCCGGCTCGCTGCGATCGATCTCGATCTCGGCCGACGGCACCATTCAGGGCAACTTCTCCAACGGCAAGATCTCAGACATCGCCCAGCTCCAGGTTGCCACGTTCAGCAACCCGCCCGGCCTTCTCAAGCAGGGCGACAACCTCTATCTGCCGGGCGCGAACTCCGGCCCGGCCGTTTCGGGCACGGCAATGGCGGGCGGCGCCGGCAGGATTTCATCGAGCACAATCGAAAGCTCCAACGTAGACATCGCACTCGAGTTTACGCGGCTGATCACCGCCCAGCGCGGTTTTCAGGTAAACGCCAGAACGATCACAACCACCGACCAGATGATGCAGGAACTGGCAAACCTGATCAGGTAGCAATAAGATGAACATCGAGCCACTTTTTGAAGACACGATCAAGGCGGCCTATCACCTGGCCCTGCTCGATGAGCCTTACAGCCAACGTGTTGAGTGGCTTTACCACCACAACGCCGAAGGCAGGGCCGATTCGGCGGCCGCGCTCTACGACCTTAGCCGGCCGATGATTCTTTTTCTGCTGGGCGAGGCCGACGGCCTGGAAGAATGCCTGGCGGGCGCGGAGCTTCCCGAATACGCCTATGTGGCGTACTTTCCCGAGCACGCCGGTGTAGTGCACGAAGCATACTCCGTGCCCCGGCCGCTGCAGATGCAAAGAATGGTGCTCGGGCGCGATGCGTTTCGCGCTGCGGCCGCAAGGCAGGCGCCCAATGCCTGCGACGAGGCCGTGGTGCTCGGCGACGAACACCTGCCCTTGCTCGAGAAGCTCTTCAGCTCGGAGCCGGGCTTCAGGCACGATCCGCACCAGTATGCGTGCGGCGGCTATGTGGGCATTCTCGGCGACGGCCGCCTGCTTGCCGCCGCCGGCACACACTTTGTGAGCGAAGAAAACTCTTTCGCCATGATAGGCAACGTGCTCACGAGGCCCGGGCATCGCAGGCTGGGCCTGGCCACGCGCGTCGTCGCCTGCCTGCTTTCGCGGCTGTTTGATCGCGTTGAAACCGTATGCCTCAATGTTGGCCGGGGCAATGCGGCTGCTGTGAAAATGTACGAACCGATGGGATTTGCAACGCACTGCGTGTACAGCGAGGGGGTGGCCGTGCTTCGCAAAGTGGCCGCAAGCGCAGTGTGAAAACCGATTTGCAGCGGGTCGAATGATTCGACGATGCTGCGGCACGATAATTGCAAAGACAACTGAGCAAAGCTTTCAGTTGGGCCGAACAGGAGAATCATCAGGATCATGCTTTCAGTGCTCTATTCGGCGGCAGGCGGCCTCGACACGGCTGCGAAAACGCAAGAGGTGCTCGCCCGCAACATCGCGTATGCATCGCACCATGGCTACAAGCGGGCAAGCATGCGTTTTACCGACGAACTCCTGCAAGCATCCGGTGAAACGGTTGTCTCGATGGAAGAAGGAATCGCTTTCGACCAGGGCCAACTGCTGAGAACGAACGCACCTCTGGATCTTGCCCTCGAAGGCGACGGATTCTTCGCCCTCGAGAAGCCGGATGGCGGCCTCTTCTACACGAGGAAAGGAAGCTTTGTTTGCGGGGCGGACGGAAGGATCGTGACCTCAACCGGGCTGACACTTCTTGGAATTTCCGGTCCGATCCTTCTGCCCCCCGGCGCCAGTGTGGAGATTTCACCCGACGGCACCGTGCTGGATCGAGGCGAAACTCTCGGCAAGATTCGTCTTGCGGCATTCCCGGACAAATCGGCCCTGACGCGCGCCGGAACCACGCTGTTTGAAGAAACCACGGACGTATCCACGGCGATGCCCGCCATAGACTGCAGCGTGAGGCAGGGATTCCTCGAAAACTCCAACGTCAACATAATGACCGAAATGATAAGAATGATAGCAAATTCGCGCGCCTTCCAGGCCAGCCAGCGAGTGGCCGCCGCGGCCGATTCCGCGATGAGTTCACTCACAGATGCCGCCGGCGAATAGGCCCGGGCGCAGCCAGGACACAACAATGATAAAAGCACTGTTTACATCCGCAACAGGAATGAAAGGCCAGCAGACGTACATCGACGTGATCGCAAACAACCTGGCCAACATGAACACCACCTCGTTCAAGCGCAGCAGGGTCGATTTTCACGACCTGCTCTACGATGAGAAGATTGCACCCGGCACAGAAAGCCTCGAGGGCGTCCAAATACCAACGGGCCTCCAGATCGGCAGCGGGGTGATACCGATCTCCACAACGAAAGTTTTCACCACCGGCACCCCGCAGCAAACAGATCGCGACCTGGACATCGCCATCAAGGGCGCCGGCTTCTTCGAAGTGCAGCTTGCCGACAGCGTTGCCTACACGCGCGACGGATCTCTCAGGCTCAACAGCGAGAGGGCGGTCTGCACCGCCGAAGGCTACATCGTGAATCCTGCGCTCACCGTGCCCGATGATGTTATCAAGGTGCACATAGGGCACGACGGCGTAATCACAGGCGTCACCGCCGACGGCTCCACCGTCAGCATCGGCAATCTTACCCTCGCAACGTTCCCCAATCCGTCGGGCCTCAAGTCTTTGGGCGGCAACCTTTATGCGCCCAGCCCGGCGTCGGGCGACGCAACCACGAATGTTACCCCCGGCACGAGCGGCACAGGAGACCTCGAGCAGGGGTTTCTCGAACGGTCGAACGTGGACGTGATCGTGGAGCTGGTAAACATGATAACCGCCCAGCGTGCATACGAGGTAAACGCCCGGGCCATCCGCAGCACCGACGACATGCTAGCGGCCGCGAACAACATCACGCGTTGATCACCGCACAGGATGCCGCATGCTATCCAAAAAAGAGAGAAGGAGATAATGAGCGACAGAGCTGAACTTCAACCAGGAAAAAAGGCTGATGCGTCGGATTTGCCGAGCGCTGCACCAATTGGGAAATCCACGACGCTCCCGGCCCCGGCTCGCGCTTGTTTGGTTGTGCTGCCCGTTATTCTCCTTCTCTCTTCCTCCGCGCTCGCGGAGACCCCGGCCCCCGCAGCCCCCAAAAGCGTTATTCGATTGAAGCAAGAGGCCACCCTGCCGGGGCCCGACATAGTGCTCGGCGACGTGGCCGGGCTCTCGGGCGCCGCCGCCGACCTGGCCGCCGTAAGCCTGGCCCCAGTGCCCTGGCCCGGCACAAAGCGTCTCATCGACGCGACAGTTGTCAAGATCAAGCTGTACCGCGACGGGGTCGACCTGACAACAGTCGACATCATCGGCCAGGGCTGCGTGGTCTCGACGAAAACCATCACCGCGTCGGGCGACGAGATTCTCAACGTGGCGCGCAATCTGCTCATCGAGCGGCTGCCCTGGGCGCCCGAGAACATCCGCATCGAGCCCGAGGCACGGCCGGCCGACCGCGAAGTG
Organism: Planctomycetota bacterium; assembly: GCA_013202185.1. Classification (GTDB taxonomy): domain Bacteria; phylum Planctomycetota; class PUPC01; order JABMSA01; family JABMSA01; genus JABMSA01. The sequence goes on along the minus strand of JABMSA010000580.1, from coordinate 10,750 downwards.
GCCGCAGGATCGGGCCGGATGGTGCTCGAGGCCTCGATGGCCGCAAGAATCCCGGCCGGAGGCAAGGTACGCGTGGTGGTCACAGGCAAAGCCGCCGATCGGCCGCTCTTCAGAACAACCGTATCTTTTCAGGTCCGCGTTTTTGAAACGATCATCGTAGCCCGGCGGGGCATATACCGCGGCGAGACCTTCACGGAGGACAATGTTGTGGAGCGGCGCCTCGACGTCACAACGCTCTCGCCCGGCAACCTCTATTCCCGCGTATCGGGCGTGATCGGCAACAAGGCCAAACGCTCGATCCGCACGGGAATGCCCATAACGCGTAAGATGGTGGTCGTGCCGCCAATCATCAATCGCGGCGACCTTGTGCAGATCATCTTCAAAACGAAGTTTCTCAGCCTTGCCGCAAAGGGTAAGGCAAGAGAATCGGGCGCGCCCGGCCAGGTGATCCGCGTCATCAACATTGATTCCGGACGCGAAGTGACCGGGCAGGTAACGCCGACGGGCCAGGTGTCGGTGGCGTTCTAAGTTGATCCGATCATCGAAAGGTGTATTAACGTGAAACGGCTGGTACTTCTGTTATTGTTTCTTGGTGTGTGCGGGCGGCAGGCGCCGGGCGAATCGCTGTGGGCCGCCGGGGCGCGCAGCAGCCTCATTCGCGATACCAAGGCCCGCGAGGTGGGCGACCTCCTCACGATCACAATCGATGAGCGCGCCGCGGTGTCCAAAGAATCGAGCCGATCCGGCAGCAAGGAAGAAGCCAGCGAATTCGCCGTGGAGCTTTTCAAGCTGTTTGGCTGGGAAGGCAAGGCCCCCAATCTTCCCTCCATCAAGTGGGATTCGAAGCGCGAGTACGATGGCGAGGCCGAGTTCTCCAGCAACGATACATTCACCAAGCGGCTTACGGTGATCGTGAAAGAACTGCTGCCCAACGGCAATCTGCTCGTCGAGGGCACACACGAACTGCAAACCGACGGCGACGAAACGACAATAACGATCTCCGGCATTGTCAGGCCGATCGATATTCTCGAGAACAACACGGTGCCGTCGGAATTCGTGGCCGACGCAAAAATCACCTACAACAGCACAGGCCCTACGGCCCGCAGCTCCAAACGAGGGTGGTTCACGAGGCTGCTCGATTTTATCTGGCCGTTCTGACCGCTGCAACGAAGGCCTTTTGTGTAAGGTATGAGTATGAATAGATCGACCGCACTATGTGCAATGCTGCTTGCCGCCTCATTGTTTGGGGCGGCCCGGGCCGACAGCCTCCTGAAGGACCTGGCGGCGGTGCAGGGAGTGCGCGACAACCAGCTTTTCGGCCCGGGGCTCGTGGTGGGCCTCAACGGCACCGGCGACAGCGCCGCCGTGGCCGCCAAGCTGACCAGAAACTTTCTCGAGCGGATGAATATTTCTCTGTCGACGGCTGACCTGGGCTCAAAAAACACCGCCGCCGTCATGCTCACCGCCACGCTCGGCGCCTTTGCCCGAAAGGGCTCGAAGATCGACGTAACGGTGTCGTCGCTGGGCGACGCATCGAGCCTCAAGGGGGGCGTGCTGCTGCTGGCGCCGATTGAAGGCGCCAACGGCAAGGTATATGCGGTGGCGCAGGGCGCCGTTTCGGTGGTCGGGTTTTCCTTCGGCGGCGCGGCCGCATCCACGGTGAAAAACCACCCCACTGTCGGCCGCATTCCAGGCGGAGCGCTCGTGGAGCGCGAGCTTTCGCATTCGCTTGTTCACCGGGGAATGCTCGAACTCGTGCTGAGGCAAAGCGACTTCACCACCGCCATGCGCATGGCCGGCGCCGTAAACGGCCGCTTCCCGAACGCGGCATACGCACGCGACGCGGCAACGGTGGCCGTGAAGGTGCCGGAAGAACTCGCAAACGACAGGTCGATCGTCGGATTCATCGCCGCACTCGAAAATCTGTCGGTTGCATCCGACGCGGTGGCCAGGGTTGTCATCAACGAGCGCACCGGCACGGTGGTGGCGCACAGCCGAGTGCACATTCGAACCGTTGCCATCGCGCAAGGAAACATAACCGTGATCATCCGCGAGGAGGCGGAGGTGTCGCAGCCGGCGCCTTTCGCTCAGCGGGGAACAACCACAACGGTGCCGCGCACGAGGCTCGAAGTGGAGGAACCGGACGCCTTCGTTCACGTGATGCAGGAAGGCGCAAACGTTGCGGACCTGGCGCGCGGGCTCAATGCGATGGGCGTTACACCGCAAGATATGATCGCGATTTTCCAGGCCCTCAAGGTGGCGGGCTCACTCGACGCTGAGCTGATAATCATGTAGGCGACCAGGCCCGTCGCCGCGAAAGAAGAAACAAAGCGGAGCGCACCAATGAACGTCTTGAACGCAGCCATCAACAGCGTGGCACGGCAGCCTGCCGCCGAGAGGCCGATCTCGGCCCACACGCCTGCCGAGGTGGCCGCGAAGTTCGAGTCGCTTCTGCTGGCGCAGATGTTCAACGCAATGCAGAGCACGGTCGAGAAGTCGGGCTTGCTGGACGGCGGCTCGGCCGAAGAAACTTATCGCGAAATGCTCAACCAGGCTCTGGCGGACGCGGTGGCTCGCCGTGGAGGGCTGGGCCTGGCTGAGCAGATCGCGAAACAGATCGAAGCATACACTGCCGCTCGGGAGGTCGACCGGTAGGCCGGCGCGGCACAGTGAAAGCCACGGCGAGAAACGAGCACACTATGAAGAACACCGATCGCCTCGCAGACCTGCTGAGGCAGGAGATAGCCGCATACTCGCGGCTTTTGCAGATCGAGCGCGAAAAGGAAGAGGCGATAACGGCGAACGATTCGGAGAGGCTGCTGGAGGTCCTCGCGAAGGAGGAGCCGGCGGTGGACGAGGCCAACGCCCTCGAGCGCGAGATCCTCGCATGCAGGGATGAGATTGCCGCCGAAGTGCTCGGCGAAGCGTCCGACGCAACCCTTCGCGAAATCATCGCACAACTGCAGCCGCAAGAGCCGGGCGAACTCGAACAGCTTCGGGTGAAGCTCTTTGGCTTTGCCGAGGAGATACGCAGGATCAATCAAACGAACTACCTGCTGCTGAAGCAATCGGTAGAACTCCTCGACGAGGTGGTCTCGGCGATCCTCGGCGAGGCACCGTGCAACACCTACGAGCAGAGCGGCCGGATGCAGACCAACAACATCTCGAGGCCGAGCGTCCTGAGCGTGGAGGCCTGAGAAGGAAGCGCGCGGGCCCGCATGTGTAACAAGAGAAGGTACCAGGCAATTCCGGATGGATAGAAAATGTCTTTAGCTATGAGTACCGCCCTGAGCGCGATGACGGTTGCTCAGCGGCTGGCGGAAGTGGCAAGCCACAACATCGCCAATGCCAACACCCCGGGCTATTCCCGGCAGGTGGCTCTTTTGCGTCCGGCGCTGCCTATTCGCACCACCGCCGGCCTCATGGGCACGGGCGTTACAATCGAGCGCATCATGGCCATCAGGGACGAGTTTCTCAACGTGCGCCTCAATATGCAAAAAACCGGCCTGGGCAAGGCAGACGTTCAGAGCAAGATGCTCACGGAAGTGGAAATCATAATCCAGCCCGGGCCCGACACCGGCGTGGGCTTTGCACTGGATGAGTTTTTCCGATCGGTCAACGAGCTTGCCACCAATGCCCAGGGCGCGGTATCGCGGGAATCCGTGGTCCAGAGCGCAATTACGCTGGCGGGCACCTTCAAGTCGACCAACGAACAGCTCAGGCAGATCCAGGCACACGTCCGGGCCGAGTTTGCCGATACAATCGACAGGATAAACTCCGACGTGGCGCAGATCGCCCAGCTCAACGGGCGCGTAATGGCGCTCACCAGCGGCAACGAAACGTCCAACGACCTGGTAGACCAGCGCGACCGCATGATCGAAGAGCTGAGCGAGTTGATCCCTGTTCAGGTCATCAACGAGAACAACGTATCCAACGTGCTGTTCGAAGGCCGGCTGATGGTCAACGGCACCGAGCACATGACGATGTCGGCAGATGCTTCAACCGGCAAGCTCAAACTACGGATATCCGACACGATAGACGTTTTCGATGCCCCCAGCGGCGCAATCGGCGGCCTGGCGGCTCTCTTCAATGAGTCGCTGCCGCGTTACATCGGTTACATCGATGAGCTGGCCCGCTCGCTGATCGGTGAATTCAACGCCATTCACTCGACCGGCGTGGGCCTTCAAAACGGCTACACGTCGCTCACGAGCAGCGCCGAACTCGCCGACCTGGACCTCAACAACATCATCGGAGACGAGCCGCTCGGCAATCAGGCGCTCACGTTTGCGCCTACTGCGGGCACCCTCTACATTACCACCACAAACATCGGCACCGGCGAGATGGCCCGCACGGCCATCGACTACGACCCGAGCGCTGATTCCGTGGTCGACATCTCCGACAAGATATCGGGCGTGCCCTACATGAACGCTTCCGTCTCGGCGGGCTATCTCACCATCACCTCGTGGCCGGGCTACCGGTTCGATTTTTCAAACAAGCTCTTGCCCGACGGCGGAGCAGTCGGGACGTCCGCGATAACCGTGTCGGGCGCATACACGGGTGCAACCGACCGATCGTTCACGTTTTATCCGATGAACTCGGGCACCGTGGGCGTAACCGAAGGGCTGAGCGTTGCGGTTATCGACGACCAGGGCAGTTTTCTCGGGCTGCTCGACGTAGGCGCAAACTACGGCGCCGGGGCGGCGCTGCACGTCAACGACGGCGTTAAGGTCAGTTTCGGCGCCGGAACGTTGCAGGCGTCGCAGTTGCTGAGCGCCGATGCATCCAACTTCACATTGTCCGACGGCGACCTCCTGACCGTCTCGGTGAACGGCCAGCCCGACGCAACCATAACCTTTCGCGCGGTCGACTTCGCCGACATCAACTCCCCGACGGCCGAAGAAGTGGCGCTGGCGGTCAACGACGCCGACGTCGGAGTAAAGGCAACGGCCATCAACGGCGCCGTGATGATCTACCCGGCGGTAAGCGGGCCGACCAACTCGATAAGGGCCGGCGGCACCGCAGCCGTCGCACTCGGGATCGTCTCCGACACGGTCACACTCCTGGCCGATGGCTACCTTGGAACCTCCGAGGTAACGACGTCGGGCACGTACAGCGGCGCGGCCGACGAATCTTACACGCTTTATCCTATGGACACCGGCACGATCGGGCAGGTCGGAAGCCTCAACGTGGCCGTAGTCGACAGCGCCGGCGCTTTTCGCGGGCTGCTGGATATCGGCTCCGGCTACACTGCCGGCACAGCGCTGGCAATGGCCGACGGCCTCCAGGCAAGCTTCTCGGTGGGGTCGGTTCCGACAGTGCAGCCGCAAAGCATAGCCGAGCCGGTCGGCGGATTCGTGTTTGACGATGGCGACGCGCTGACAATTTCAGTAGACGGCGCGGCGCCCGGCACGGTAACGCTCGACTCGACCGACACCACCGCTGCGGCCGTTGCGGCGAAGATAAACGCCGCGGGTGTCGGCGTTACCGCAACGGTGGTTACGGTGCCGGCCGGTGATGTTGTTCTTGTTCATCCGTCCACGCCCAACCCAACCGGCTCACTTGCGTTTGGCGGGGCGGGCGCGGCGGTCCTGGGGCTGCCCGCAGGGCCCGTCACGGCCGATTCGCAGACGATCCAGGTTGTTAAGGTCACCGACACCGGCACCATCTCGACGGATTCGCAGACCATCGACGTGCTGGGTGAAACCGATACCGGCGGGCTGCTCAATGCCCTTGGGATCAATTCATTCTTCGAAGGCGACAATGCCGGCAGCATCAGCGTATCGTCGCATGTTCTGTCAAACTCCGACAACATCGCCGCTGCAAAGTCCAGCCCGCCCGGCGACAACGCAAACGCGGTGAGATTTGCCCGGATAAAGCACGAGCGAATAGTGGACCAGGATTCTCAAACGCTCAATGAATACTTCGCCTCGATGATCGGAAGAGCCGGCATCGACGCCTCGCAGGCGTTGCGTTCTCAGGAAACGCAGATCAAACTCGTCGACGGCCTCGAGAGGCAGCGCGATTCTGTGTCAGGCGTATCATTGGAAGAAGAAATGGCGAGGCTGATGCAAAATCAGCAGGCTTACTATGCGGCCGTCAAGCTTATCAAGACAGTCGACGACATGCTCGAGAGCCTCACACGCCTGTAGAATATGATGCCAGAATCGGCCCGCGCCATATTAGTACATTTGTACGTGATTTGGTTAACTAGCCGCTCAATTCTACCGAGAATGGTGGTGAGACCCGACGCCAGACCGGGCCATGCCCGCCAGGAAACCTGACGCCGGGAATCAGAGAAAGGGTTTGTCGCTATGAGCTTTCGCATTACCGGCAACATGATGTTCAAGAGGTTGCTGTCGAACGTACGCACCACTACGTCGACATTGGGCAAGCTCCAGGAGCAGATGGTATCGCTGCGAAGGATAAACAGGCCCTCAGACGACCCCTCCGGTGCGAGCCAAGTAGCTGCCCTGAGGGTGGACGAGGCCGATTACAAGCAGTACATGACGAATATCGACAGCGCTCGCGGCATGCTCGACTTTTCGGCGAGTGTGCTCGAGACGATGTCGGAGGAAGTGGTTGCCGTGCGTGGGAAGCTGATGGCCGCCATCAACCCCACCTCCGGCCCCAACAGTCGAGACGTGGCCGCAATCGAGATCGACCACATACTGCATTCGATCGTGGATCAGGCCAACAGCTCATACGCCGGGACATTCGTTTTCGGCGGCACACAAACGCAAAACCCTCCCTTCGAGATAGAGGCCAGGGGCATAGGCGGCATTGAAACCGTCAGTTACGGCGGCGACTCCGGAAAGATACGATATATCGTCGGAACCGATCATCACGTTGAGGTGAATGAGGATCCGGTCGAAGTGTTTATGCCTCGCGGCGAGGCGCTGGGGGTGTTTCAATCGCTCATCGGTGTTCGTAAGCTCCTGCAGAATCCCGACGACCTGGGCGCCGGCGAACTCGGCAAGCAACTCTCGGAAAGCCTCTCGGTCATCGACGACATCCATGACGATATTGTCCGCGCCCTGGGTCGTGTGGGCACCAGGAGCAGAGCCTTGCAGATACGCCATGACCTCTACTCGAAGGCCCAACTGAGCGCCGTTGCTCAGCGCAGCGAAATAGAAGATGCCGACGTCGCCGACGTTGCCCTGCGCCTGCAGAATCAGCAGGTGATCTTTCAGGTCGTTCTGGCAGGCAGCGCGGCTGTTTATAGTTCCAATCTTATGGAGTTTCTGCGGTGAGGATGACCCATGAAAATTGAGACGAGCATGTTTGGAACAATCGATGTGCTGGAGGATCAGGAAATCAGGTTCGTCCAGGCAATGATCGGCTTTCCCGGGCTGGTGCGCTTCGTCCTGATGGACACGGGCGGCGCCATCAAGTGGTTGCAATCGCTTGACGACGAGGCCGTGGTGTTTCCCGTGGTCGATCCATTCGGCATCAAGGCGGATTACGACGTCGAGATTCCCACTTCAGACGCCAAGGCGCTCCAGTTGGAAAACGTGGACGACGTGCAATTGTGGTGCGTAACAGTGCTCGCAGACAGCAAGGAAGAAGTGCGGGCCAACTTGAGAGCGCCCATTGTACTGAACCAGAAGACCGGAAAAGCCAGGCAGATTGTGCTGCCCGACAACGATCTCCCGATCCGGTATCGCTTCTTGCCCGAGACCATTGAAAGCAACAAGGAGGTTGCAGACTATGCTGGTGCTAACGCGTAGAAAAGGCGAAAGCATCATCCTTGGCGATGACGTGGAAGTCAAGATCCTCGAGCTGCACGGCAGCCAGGTGAAGGTAGGCATTCAGGCTCCGCAAAGCCTCAGTGTTCATCGCAAGGAGGTGTACCTGGCCATTGAGCGCGAGAACAAAGCCGCTGCTGAAAGCGCCAAGAGGGCGGCAGCCGAAGGAAAGACAGGCGAAGCCGGTGCGCCCGAGGCGCCGGTCGAGGGCGAAAGTGCCAAACACTGAACGAAGCAGCCGGGCACAACGCAAACCCTCTCGCCGCATTCCCGGCCCGCTGCCGTAGCCGTCATCGAGGATCACAGTGTGAAGCTAACTGATCCAGTGTGGATCGCCCCCGGAAGCCCAGCGGCGGTGCTCGCCGCACCCGGTTACGGCGGTTCGTGGCCCGCCGGGCCCTCGCCCGAGCGGATCGCGCGCGCTTTCATCGCCGCCGCCGGCAACGCCGGGGCCGATGCCGTGGAGCTTGATGCACATCGTTACAACCAAGGCATTGTCGCCGAAGCGCGCGAGCGTTCGTTGCGGCCCGTTGCGCGGGCAGCACTCGCCGGCGACGTCTTCTCTGCGGCGAACGCGGGTGTCGAAACGTTTCACGCGGGCCTCGCCGACCTCGACGACCACGCCCTTGTTCGCGCCCTTGCCGATGCCGCCACCTGCATAATCATCTCCGGCGTGCCGGGATGTGATGAAGCCCTTGCCATCTTCGCCGATGCCGGCGCACAGGTGATTCCGCTTTATTCGCACAATCAGCTCACAAAGTGCCGCCAGGCTGCATCGGGCGGGGCTTGCCCCCGCAACGACGTTGTGCGAGGGTGCGACCTTGCCGAGTCGGCGATCCCGGCGATCGGCGGCGTTCTCGTGGCGGCGTTCGGAGTGTCGCTGGTGCGGCAGCATCTGGCTGTGGAGCGCCGCACAGGCCCCGATGGGGCCGATCGTTTCTTGTCGCAGAAAGATTTCCGAAAGATGGTGCAAGACATCCGCGCCGCCGAGAGAATCCTCGCCCGGCCGGAAGCGGCCGAGCCGCTGCCACACGGCCGTGCGCTGGTGGCCGAGCGCACCCTCCCACGCGGAGAGCTGATCCGCCGCGACCACTTCGAGGCCGCGGCCGACGCCGAAGGAAAGATCGCGAAAATAACCGTCGGCAAGGGGCATGCCGTACTGGCTTCCGAGCTGGCCGCCACTATCGCCCTGGCCATCGATTTCACCGCCGCACCCGAAATGCAGCGCGAAGCCGTTGAGCTGCTGCTCACGCGTACCGGCCGCGCCCGAACCGTCGACTGCACCCGCGCAATAACGACCGGGCACGAGGCCGGCGGCGTCTGCGAAGCGCTGGCACGCTTCAAGACAGATACCCACCAGCTCGATGGAAGCTGGCTGGGCGGCGTGCTTGCCATTGCCGCCCGGGCCCGCGCCGACGTTGTGGTGCGGGTGCCGGCGCAAAACGTGCTCACCGACCCGGAGCTGCTCGATCGCATGGTGATTCAGCACGTGAGGTCCGGCGCCGACTACACGCTCTGCTCGGACCTTCCCCGCGGAATAAGCCCCGGGGTGATGTCGGCGGCGGCACTGCGCCGGATCAGTTCGTTTACCGGCGGAGCCGCCGACGCCGCCACGGTGCACAAGCTGCTGAGCAACCAGAAGGTCTTTCGCGTGCAGGAAACCATCGTCGAAAGCAGCCTGCGCAGGCCGGGCCTCGATCTCATCTGGCACAGCAGCAAGCAGGGCCTCTTCGACCGGATCGTGGAAACCGGCTCGGAAAGCGTGTCGCAGCTCATAGCGCGTGCCTCGAGCATCCGGGCCGCCTCCCAACGGCCCTCCGAATCCGAGGCCCGCGGGCCGCTGTGCACGTACAGTTTTCTCACCACCGGCGGCGGCCTCAGCTCCACGATGTAGGCTTTTCCCGCCTGTTCTCCTTCTTATGTCATTCTCACCTGGGTACTGATTCCGGCGCAAGCGCCTGCACTTGGGCCGCAGCGCCGTTGCACCTGCGCCCCTCACAACGCCCAAAATGTTCAAACGTTAAGGACGCGCAGCAATTGTTCACGTAGCTCGAGGCTGAAAATGAAAAGCACATCTGCCTTGCCGGGCCTGCTGTACGTTTCGGCGCTCATTTTCGTTGTTCTTGCGTCGATAGGCTGCGCAAAGAAACCCGAGCCACCGCACGTGATCGGTATTGTCCTGATTCCCGACGAGTTTCGTCAGCCAACGGTTGACGGCCTCGTCGACGGCCTTGCCGAATTCGGCTATGTGGAAGGCCGGAACATAGAGTACTACATTGTAAACGCGCACGGCGACAGGTCTGCCCTGCCCAGGTTGGCCCGCGAGGTCGTCGGGCAGCGCCCGGCGGTCATTTGCGCGGTCGGCGGGGCGGAGGCCGAGGCCTGTGTTGACGCCGCTCGAGGAACCGGCGTGCCGGTGGTGTTTATGGGTGTGAGCAGCCCGGTCGAACGCGGCCTGGCAAGATCACTGCTCGAGCCGCTCCCCAACACCACCGGCGTGAGGTCGGGCATGACAAGCCTCATCTGCAAGCGCATGCAACTGGCCAAGCTATTCTTTCCGGAGATAAAGAGCGTGACGGTGCTTTACGATCCCAACAGCGTGTCGAGCGCCGGAAGCCTGAAACACGGAATCGAAATCGCGCCGACGCTGGGCCTGACCGTCAAGGGGGTGCCGCTGACTACGGACGAAGAGGTGAGCCGGTTCATGAATTCCGTGGATCGAAAGGAGCACGAGGTGATACTCGCCACACCGTGCGTGCTGGTGTTCAAGAACCGCAAGAGCGTGATCGCGCCCGGCGCCATCCGCGCGGGCATTCCATTCTTTGGTTTCGACAGGGAGGCGTGCAAGGAGGGGGCCGTGCTGGCATACGGCTCGAATTTCTACAGCTTCGGACACCAGGGCGCCGCGCTTGTCCGCAAAATACTTTACGGAATACAGGCCGACTCGATGCCGATCGAAATGCCTTTCGAGATAGGGCTCTCGATCAACTTGAGAACTGCACGGC
>JABMSA010000579.1 GCA_013202185.1 Planctomycetota bacterium | reverse complement strand
GGCGGGCAACGTGAACCTGTTTATCTGACGCCCCCTACGACCAGGCCACGCCCGACGACCACCCCGACGTCCTGACCGGCGACCCGGCCGAGCCGATGATGCTTTTTGACCTGGAAAGCGACCCTTCCGAGCAGCACAACGTGGCCAAGGAGCACCCGGAAGTGATCGAGCGGCTCCAGGGCCTGTTCGACCAGATGGCCGCCCACGTGCCGCCGCCCCCGCAGGCGAAGAAGAGGGCGAAGTAGCCCCCGCCGCGCTTTTGTCCATCGTTCTCGCGCCTCGCGTGGGAACGATGAAAGAATCAGTGTCCATGTTGTTTCGCCATCTAACGTGGGAGCTGAGGCGCGCGGTTTACCGCGTCGCCTCCGGCTCCTTGTTCGGCTGGTCTTCTGCTGATTCCAGCTTCTCCGGTGCTTGCCAGTTCACTGCAGGTTCAAGATTCTGGATGGACGAGATGGCCTGTTATTCCTCTTCTCCGCTTCCGCCGCATTCTGGACACTTGCCGTCGCGCCCGCAATTCTCGCCATCGGGTGGGTCACCCTCCATAGCCAGCGCGCCAATTATGCCCGTATCCACCCAGCCCCTTCCCTCACAAACCTGGCAATAGCCGGAACCCTTGCATTCGGAACAGAAAGCCATCATAACCTCCTTTGCTTCTCGTTTTGCCCAACGGCTCGGATCACCCGGTCGCCGCCAAGCGATCATCCATTCAATTCCGCCCCGATCGGCGACTCGGGTGCATCCGCTTGTTAGTCCATTACACTCAGGTGTTCACGGCACCCTACTGCTCGTGTGGCAAGACGTAACTACGGAAGTCGGTTCCGTGAGAACGCATGTTCCACGCCTCAATGGTCCGCGTCAGGTACATGAACAAGTTTAGCAGCGTTTCCCTTCCAGTAAAACGCCTGAACATTACCGGTTCTTCGGCGACGTAAAGCCAACCGTTGTTACGAACCAAGGTGTACCGCCTATCAAGAACCGTAATGACATCCGGCACAAAAGCGTCAAGCGGAAGTTGGTGCGTACGCTCGTAATCCCTGATTTTGGCGCAGATGGTTTCCTCGGTCGGTCCACGATAGGCAAAGACGCAATATGGTGTTGCCAGACGAATGCGTTTCTGCTGTTCCTGGAGCATTCCCTCAACGTAATGGCGGCGTTCCAGTCCCTTAACGGTACGCGCGGCAGTGAGAATATTCCGCAACTCGGACCGCGACTCCCAGTCCTTTGCCGTCGTGATGGTCGATTTGACCTCTATCGCGCAAATGACGTAATCCGAAAATGCGATGTGAATATCTCCGAACAACTGCAGTCGGGGCGAGAACGCGCTTTGCAGGATCAAGTCTATTTGTCCGGATCGGTTGTCTTGATGGTCAATGATCTGGCCAGTTGAATAATCGACAACGCTCGGAAGGTTACCTTGGAGGAAGAGCTTGACGAATCCCTCGCGGGCCATACCGACAACGTCAGAACGATCCGCCAGGCCCGAATGTTGAAAATACTTGTCGAGCCGCTCTGCTGCGTTTTCGAAATGTTGCGTGACTATCCGGGACATGTTGCATGTATGGCCTAATGGTGCAAGTGAGGCGCGCGTTCATCGCGTCGCCTCGACTTGCGTGTTCGGCAGATCAATGCACATTAAAAAGTATCCTCACCAGTGGCTCGATCAGGCATTTCCGCACAACGTTCCTGCATCTTGGCCTAGAAGTGAGCCAATGCGCAAGGGGAGGAGAAATGCGGTAGTACAAGCTGACGAGGAGCCGCCCGAATGGAGATTTGAGGAGCACATCATCTCGGAATCTACGGAGCTGCCGGACTTGGGAACATTCAGCTGACTCATAGCAGGCCGTTGCGACAAAGCACTTGCTCGTCAGCCCGAGCTCTTCGTCCGTAGGCTGCGGACCACCGTCAAGCTCCGCCTTCGCAATGGCATGCATTGCCCGCCACACCTTTACGTAGCGGCTGCCTTTCCCGAACACCTCCTCCACAACCGAAGCCAAATCCAGGAAAACGGCAAGTTCCTTTTCCTTCTCTGCGCTATCGGCGTCCGATGCAAGCACCTCAAGGAGTCGCTCTGACTCTACCTTTATTGCGGCGAGGCTGAATAGCCTGCCCACCGCAGTGGGGGGGACGCGTTGGCTCGCCACAGCCGCGAGGATCTCCGCTGCGAGTTGTGAAACTCGTATGTTCATTCAATATCGCCCTTCGCTCGTTGGCTTGCCGAACTATTAATTCATTCGGCAGCCGCCTCTCATTATCCAGGCGCGCCGCTGCCCGATAGCGCCCTCCTTCAGCGCGCTGAT
>JABMSA010000578.1 GCA_013202185.1 Planctomycetota bacterium | reverse complement strand
GTGGGACGCCGTGTAATCGATCACAAGATAGCATTTGTGTACAGAAATGACCTTCTCGTGAAGCCGGAGATGTTTTGGGGTGGGTGGGAGGAGGTACACCAACGCCGTGAAAGCCACTTGTGCTATCTGGTTAGAGTTATAGGAGCACCGGTTGCTCTGCCGGCCCGGACCAACATACGCCCTGAGATTGTAACCGTTTATGTCGATTGCTCTGACGGATCCGTCGTGGGAGGGGAGCACTAGCCTGGATTTTTCACGGCCCCCGACCCGATCTGCCCTCAGAAGCGGGTTTGGTCTTGTTCTTTGATATCCTGAGGTATAAAAAATGCCCCAATCGATCCGGTGGGCGGTTTGACAGGGCGATCGGTCGCAAAGGCGGCCATGATGAGCTTGTCAAGGCGCACGTTCCCCGCTACTTCTATCCGTATGATGCTTATCAAGACGCGCTACTATAGCGGCAGTCCGCCAGCTGCCGCCAGTTGACGATAGGTCCTCTGCCAAGGCCACCATCGAGGCAGCGAGAGGACCAGTCGCCCACCGTGACGCTTCAGGTTGCCGCAGATGTTCAGGATGCGGTGCCGCAACGTGTTGATCGTCCAGCGGGTCGCCGGTACCGCCGGGCAGGCACTGAGGTGCGGGATAGCTGTGCTGACACAGGTAATCCACATCGTCCAGATAGAAGAAGGGATTGTATCCGCGCGCCATCTGGCCGGCGGGAAGCCCGGGGAAAGTCCAGCAGTTGTTGCCGACGGTGATCATCTGTCTGGCTCCGGCTTCGCGGAGGGTGCGCGCCTCACGACGCACGCGAGCGGAACCGATCTCCTCCAGAAACAGGCGCCAATCGTAGCGCCATGTGGAGCCAGCCCAGGTATCGGGCGGGAATTTGCTGATCGCGTTCGATTTCAGCGTGCCGAGCGGAACGGTCAGCCCGACGTTTGGCGGCGGCACCGGTGCGTCGCTGAAGCTCGTGGCCTTTACGTCGGGGCCCCACGCCTCATGGAGTGCCTTGATGTCGTCGTTGTACCAGTACTGCAGCCATGCGGGCCACTGCGAGACGATCCACGGCGTCTGCCATGGGAGGGTTCCTTCGCCCACGATCGTCCATGAGAAAATCTGTTCTTCGCGGCCCCAGCGGCTGCCGAGGGCGTAGAGCTGGTCCAGAAGGCGAGCATCGTGCGGTGGCTCGAAGGGCTGGAACTTGTGCCCCGACGCGTGATCGCACAGGTGCATCCCAACGCAGAAACGGATTCCCGTGCGCCGGCCCGCCTCCAACAGCGCGTCCAGCTTCGCGGCCCCTTCGGGATCGAGCCGCCGGCCTACCGGAAAGAAGTCGTGCGGCTCGAGCCAGATCCGGATGACGTTGAGCCCGAGCGCCGCAAGGCGGTCAAGCGCGCGTACACCTTCGGCCAACCCGTCAGCTTCCGTGTTGTCGTCGGTTCCGAAGAGGGGAAACACGTTGCCGCAGTATCCGCCGGTGTCGACCCGCGCCATTACGCCACAGTAGTTGCTGCCGATGGGAACAAACGTGTTCCCCGTTGTCGCATCCTCGAAATGCCGGCGATCGCCGGCCACTCGAATGAAACCCATATGTTATCTCTCGCTTTTCGCTTCCCGTGCCGCGGCGCGGCTACCGTGTCAGAGCTTCACACCCACCTATGCCAACAGCCGTTCGGTATTTCGGTGCAGGATGTTTGTGCACCGCATCCTCTTCCGGCTTTCCTGTCGCGAACGCTGAACGCATCCTCTTTTGCCTATTCAATGACGAGCAAGCGTGCCCGCATTGGCGGCAGATCCAGTCGCGGCCCACCGGCCTCCAAGGCCACTTTCTCTCCCGTGACGGCGTCTCTCGCGGACGAGAGTCTCGTCGCGAGCCCGAGAGCGCCGGCATTCACCTCGAGGTGCGCCTCGACCGCCTTTTCGGCGGAGAGGTTCGAAACCACCAGCAGTGCCCGCCGACCCTTCACGTAGAAACTCGACTTGACCGATTCCGGCTGCACGGCAAGAAACTGCTGGTTCCGCCAGTAGGGGTGCCATTCGGCCTCGCCCACACCGAAGTCGGTCATGGCCTGCCAGATCTTCGACACTGCCTCCAATTGGGCGCCAGTATCCCAGCAGGGCCGCACCCGCACGTCATGGAGGAGCGACACGGCGAGGGCGTGTTCGAACGTCCAGCCCGGGGGCTTCTCGTATACCAGGAATTCAGCGGGGACGCCGAAATTGTGGCCCATGAATTCGGCGCGGAAGGTCGCAAGCGATAATTTTCGCAGCATGTCGCCGGCGGGTCCGCCCCCCATGAACTGCTCGCCATCCCAGTATGAGTCGCAAAACGCCAGGGTCGGTGTGACGCAGCAGGTGCTCTGGTGGGCGTTGATAAGTCCGCCACGGGGATGGATCAGGGCGTAGAGCCGTTTCATCAGGTTGCGGACGGCGAATATCGGATAGCTAACCTTCAGGTTCCCCAACGAGTCACGGTATCCGCAGCCGTGTGCTTCGTTGGCGCAGGGGGAGGGCAGGATGGTTCCATCAAGGTAGATCCCGTCGAAACCGTAGCGATCCAGGGCCCAGGCGATTCCGCGCGCCAACTGCTCCTGCCACGGGCTGTTGTAGCAGACGATGTAGTCCCGCTGTTCCGGTTGCCGCGAGTAGCCGCCCGCGTAGTCACCAGTCGCGGTTTTCTGGAGCACCTGGTCGGCGCACCGGCCCCACTCCGGGGCGAGCGACGACAACTCGTAGCCGAAGTAGAGGAGGAGCTTTATCCCGCGCTTGTGGCACTCCGCCACGAGCTGCCGCAACTCGGCCTCCCGCGTCGTCTGCCAGTAGTTCTGCACGGGCGTCCAGTCCTCGTGAAAAACGAGGGTTTTCACCCCGCGTTCGGCCAGCCGGTCCAAAACGGTTTCCGGGCGGCCCTCTTTGAAAGGCTGCGTCGGCATCTTGAAGTTGGCGCCATGGAATATCCGCCACTCGTGGAAACCCTTTGGCCAGGGTTTCACGGGTGTGGCCTGTAGGCCGAACGTAAACGTCACAGGCAGCCGGGGCGGCGGGCTGTCGAGCAGGTGGAGACGTAGGACGGTTTCCGGCCCCTGGCGTACCACCTCGACGCATTGCTCGGCATGCGCCGGCTGCCAGCCCTTGTCGGATTCCGAGAACCAGCTCAACCCGCCGGCCTCCCAGCCGAGCCACACGAACGGGAAGAACCTGAGGGCAAGCCCGGCTTGCGGGACGCCGCCGCTGTTGTTCGCGTTCCCCCAACAGCCGGGCCAGTAGTGGTAGAGTGCGGCCCGCTCCGCCCTGAGCGGGATCTCCAGCCACAGTCGCTCCAGTTTCGGTGAGGCCCCTTGCCGCGGCATGACGACCAGATCCACCCGCATCGTGCCGTCAAACTCAATCTGCGAGGTCGTATTGACGATGATGGCCTCGTTCGCCTGCCAGCCGGAGACCGTTGCCTGTGTGTTGTTGTGGCGAAAGACCTGCGATCCCCGGTTCTGAAACGCCAGCGGCTTGCCGTCGACTTCGCCGGCCAGGCGAATCGGGGCAGCCGTGACCTCTTCCCCCGCGGTAACGATGCTGGTGGGAAAAGGGGCATTGCTGAAGCGATAGGTTCGCCCCCACACGCACACGGCGAGATCTGTCTCCGTCACGTGTGTCGTGACTTCCGTCCAGGGAGCGAGCAGGTGTTCTGTGTTGTCCGAGTGCATATCGTTTCTCCACGTCCGTTGGGGTGGGCAGTTTCCTCAGTCTCGAATGTAGAGACGCGTCGGTGGCACGTCTCTACGCTCCGCGCGGGGCGTCTCTGCAGAGGGACAAGACAGCACACTACGGGAAAGTGACGATCGCGGTCGGTTCTCGCTCGCCCGCCAGCTTGCCGTCGGGCGTGAGCTTCGGGCCGCAATAAAACCCCGGGCCAGGTGCCGGCGGGATCGACATGAGGTCGTTATCGGCGAGGATGCCGTCCCACTTTCTGTCCGGGTCGGCCCACAGCCCTCGCCGCATAGCCTGTTGCCTTCACCGGATCGCGGGCTTGCTGCTTCACTGTTTGAAGATGAGCTTGCCCCAGTTTCGCGGCTCCATCTTGAGTTCGAAGACCTCGTCGTTGACGATGCCC
>JABMSA010000577.1 GCA_013202185.1 Planctomycetota bacterium | reverse complement strand
TTCTCCGTGCCCAAGGAAGAGCTGCCGCTCTACGACCTCGCCCGGAAGATGGCATTTTCGCTCGACGAAGACGATGAACTTGTCGTGAAAACCGTCAAGGAAAAAAGAACCTTCCTTGTACTCGATGCCGAAAACGACGAGCGCGTCAGCGTGCGGCTCATCGAAATGCTCGGCTCCAACTCATTCGTCAGCGTGCCTCTGGTTGCAAAAGACGAAGTGGTAGGCGTGATCGTGGCCGACAACATCTACAGCGGCCACACCATCACGCCCGAGCGGGCCGAGCTGTTGGCCCTTTTCGCCAACCACGCCGGCCTGGCCATCGAAAACGGCGAATCCTACGAGCGCCTGCAGAAAGAAATCAGGGAACGCATAGAAGCCTACGAGCGCCTCGAGGAAATGAAAGAGCGCGAAGTGCGAACCTGCCAGCTCGCCGCCATCGGAGAGATGGCCGCGCGAGTCGCACACGAAATACGCAATCCGCTCGTCAACATCGGCCTGCTCGCCCGGCACGTGCTAAGGTCGTTCGGGCCCGAAGACCCGCGATTCGAGAAGGTCGACACCATCGTGGGCGAGGTGATGAGGCTCGAAAGAATCCTCACCGACGTCGTCGACTTCTCCAAGCCCGCAACGCCCAGCAAAATGCTCATGGACCTCGATGCGATCGTCGATCAGGTGACCGAATTCGTCAAGCCGCAGCTTCATGAGCGGCACATACAACTCCAACGCATCCAGACGCACCCCCTTCCCGAGATCGCCGCCGACCCCGCCCAGATCAAACAGGCACTCCTCAACATCGTCAAGAACGCAATGGAAGCCGTCGAGCGCGACGGCACAATCACAATAGCCACCCGAGCCGACGGTGAAATCGTCGCCGTCGACGTGGTAGACACCGGCGCGGGCATCGTCGACGACGTGCTCGACAACATGTACGACCTCTTCTACACAACAAAGCAAAACGGATCGGGCCTTGGCCTGGCAATTACGCGCAAGATCATCGAAGACCATCACGGATTCCTACACGTTCACAGCGCACCAGGCAAAGGAACAACCTTTTCCGTCCAACTCCCGGTACGGGCCGAGAGTGAAGACATTCCATTCGTCAAGCCACCTATTCAAGGAGGACTCCAGCCATGACCAAAATCCTGATAGTTGAAGACGACAAGAACCAACAGGAACTCTATCGGCAGGAACTCATCGATGAGGGCTATGAAGTAGACGTAGCCAGCGACGGCAAAGAGGCAATAGGCAGGGTCGAAGAAAACCGGCCCGACCTCATCGTGCTCGACATCTCAATGCCCGGCATGGACGGCATCGAGGCGATGGGAAGAATCCTCGGCGGCGACAACAGAATCCCAATCGTGCTCAACACCGCCTACTCCTCTTACAAAGACAACTTCATGACCTGGTCGGCCGATGCCTACGTTGTAAAATCGTCGGACCTGACCCAACTGAAAAGCACCATCAAGGAGATACTCGAGAAAGCTCTCAACGAGTGATCGGAACAGCATGATGAGTCCGGCGCAGATAGACATCCTGAAGAACACACTTGTCATACTACTGGCCGGCGGCCAGGGCGAGCGCCTCTATCCGCTGACAAAAGACAGAGCAAAGCCCGCCGTACCATTCGCCGGCAGTTATCGCATCATCGATTTCACCCTCAGCAACGTCGTCAATTCAGGGCTCCGAAAGATCGACGTCCTGACACAGTACAAATCCTACTCACTCCAGCGCCACCTGCAACTGGGGTGGAACATCTTCAACTGGGACCTCGGCGAATACCTCAACGTCATACCGCCACAGCAGCGAATGACCTCGATGTGGTACCGCGGCACGGCCGACGCCCTCTTCCAAAACATCTACATACTCGAAAAAGTGCGCCCGCGATACGTCCTGATAGTCTCCGGCGACCACATCTACAAGATGGACTACGCCAAGCTCATCGGCTACCACGTGCAAAAAGCCGCCGACCTCACCGTAGCCTGCATGCAAGTAAGGCGCAGCGAAGCACACAGATTCGGCATAATGCAGGTAGACGACAAAAACAGGATCGTCGACTTCGAAGAAAAGCCCGCCGCCCCCAGGCACATGCCCGGCCGGCCCGACGTATTCCTCGGGTCGATGGGCGTGTACGTGTTCAACACCGAAGAACTCGTCCGGCAGGTAATCGCCGACAGCAAGGTCGACACCGCCCACGACTTCGGCAAAAACATCATCCCCGGCATGATCGCCGGCCACGACGTCTTCATGTACAACTTCAGCCAGGGCGCCGCAGGCCGGCCATATTGGCGCGACATCGGCACCCTCGACGCATACTGGCAAGCCAGCATGGACCTCCTCGGGGCCCAGCCATCCTTCGAACTTTCCGATTCGACCTGGCCCCTGCGAACATACCACCCCCAGCATCCGCCCGCGCGGATCATATCCACACAAAACACCCGCGACGGCATGGCAGTCAACTCCCTCATATCCGCCGGCGCCACCATCAACAACGCCCGCGTAGCCGACTCCATCATATCGCCGCGCGTCAACATCGAGCCCGGCGCCTGCATCGAAAGCAGCGTAATAATGCACGGCACCACCATCGGGGCCGGCGCAAAAATCCGCAACGCCATAATCGACAAAGACGTAACCGTGCCCCCCGGCACCGAAATCGGCTTCGACGCCGAAAAAGACCGGCGCCACTTCACCGTCACCGACAGCGGCCTCGTCGTCATACCAAAAGAGCAACCCTTCGCACAGCGCGCCGAAGCAATCGTCTGAGCCGGGCGGCACAAGAGGCAAAACCTCGCACGAAAGACGAAATGAAAAAGGCGGGCATGCGCCCGCCTCTGGAGCCGACGGTCGGGATCGAACCGACAACCTGAGCTTTACGAAAGCTCCGCTCTACCATTGAGC
>JABMSA010000576.1 GCA_013202185.1 Planctomycetota bacterium | reverse complement strand
GGTGAGCACGGCAAGAACCGGGAACGCGTGGGCGAGTTTGCCCAGCGCGTCGGCATGGGGAACTTCCTGGAAGCCATCGAAGTGGAGCTGGTGCCCGAGATGATCGCGCATCCCCGAGAGAACCCCTACGTCTTCTACGAAGAGTATTACGACGAAGACGAGGAAGAGGAGGAAGACGACGAATAAGGCAACCGGATCCCTGGATCCGGCGTACCCCTTTGGAAATAGCTTCTTATTTGGGAGATAGTCGATGGTAACAGACAGACGGACGGATATCGGGCCTCCGAACTATGAACGGTTCCTGCCGCCCATCATCAAAAGCAACTACGGCAAGTGGAAGTACCACGAGGTGCTCAAGCCGGGCGTGATGGTCCACGTAGGCGAGTCGGGCGACAAGCTCTTCACGGTGCGTGCCGCTTCCCCCCGGTTGCTGAGCACGAGGACGCTACGGACGTTCGCTGACTTCGCCGAGAAATACTGCGGCGGTCACCTGCGATTCACGAGCCGCAACAACGTCGAGTTCCTCCTCACCGACGACGCCAACATCGACCCGCTGATCGCCGACCTGAAGGCGATTGGCTATCCGGTAGGCGGCATCGGCAACTCGATCTCCAACATCGTGCACACGCAAGGCTGGGTCCATTGCCACTCGGCGGCTACCGACGCCTCGGGCGTGGTCAAGTGTGTGATGGACGATCTGAGCGAGTACTTCACCGAGATGAAGCTGCCCGGCAAGCTGCGAGTCGCCTTGGCTTGTTGCTTGAACATGTGCGGCGCGGTGCACTGCTCCGACATCGCCATCCTCGGCATCCACCGCAGGCCGCCGCAGGTCGACCACGCGACTTTGAACAAGACGTGCGAGATCCCCAACGTGGTGGCTTCCTGCCCCACGGCCGCGATTCGTCCGGCCACGGTGGACGGCAATCCTTCGGTCGAGATCGACGAAGACCGCTGTATGTTCTGTGCGAACTGCTTCTCGGTTTGTCCGTCGCTGCCGATCGCCGACCCGTTGAACGACGGCGTTTCCATTTGGGTGGGCGGCAAGGTGTCCAACGCCCGCGTGGAGCCGATGTTCTCCAAGCTGGCGATCCCCTACTTGCCGAACAATCCGCCCCGCTGGCCGGAAGTGGTCGAGGCGGTTCGCACCATCGTCGAGGTCTGGGCCAAGGACGCCCACAAGTACGAGCGGATGGGTGAGTTCATCGCCCGCATCGGATGGCCGCAGTTCTTCAAGCGAACCGGCATCGAGTTCGCCAAGGAACACATCGACGACTACAAGCATGCGGGCCTGACCTTCAAGCGATCCGCTCAACTCAGACAGTAGGAGATTTGAAATGGCGGTCACTCCCGAAGAAGTCGCGGACGCCATGTTCGAAATGGTCAAAGAGTACCAAGGCAGGAAGAAGTTCAAGGCCAGCGATTTGACCAAAGCGATGATTCAAAAATTCGGCGAAGCCGAATGCGATAAAAAGCTGTGCTAGGCCGCCATCCGCACGATGATGGATTCCGGTAGGTGTGTTTACACCTACTTCGGCGGGAGCTTCATCGAGGTCCCGCCCGAAGAGGGCGTGGAGCGCTAGGGCGGCCCGAGAGTATCGCAAGAAAGCGAAAAATACGTAGGGTGGGTCGAGGTACGAGACCCACGCGGCAAGGATCGGTATCCGCATCCGCGCGTGCGTCTCGTGCCCCGGCCTGCCCTACGAATGCTTCTATTATTACCAAGTGTTGTTTTTTGGCTAGCGCGAAGGAAGATGGACCAACGCGGTTCGCTTCCTTTGCCGTTTCAAGGCGTGGGTCGAGGTGAACTATGGGTAAGAAAAAGAAGAAGAAAAAGAAGGGTTCGGGTGGTGGCGGGTCCCGAGGGCGGGAGCAGTCGCCGCTGAGGCCCCAACACAACGAGAAAATGCCCCCGTGCCGCAACGCCTGTCCCAGCGGCAACCGGATTCGGGAGTTCCTCACGACCATCGCCCAGGCCGAGCGATTGGAAAAGCCCATCGAACAGGCTTTCCAGGAGGCATGGGAGATTTACACCGATACCAGCCCCTTCCCCTCTGTCTGCGGACGCGTTTGCCCCCACCCCTGTGAGGACCAGTGCAACCGTAAGGAACTCGACGGGCCGGTCAACGTCAACCAGACCGAGCGGACCATCGGCGATTTCGGACTGGAGAAGGGGCTCAAGCTCAAGCTTCTCTCCGACGAGAAACGCCCCGAGAAGATCGCCGTCGTGGGTGGCGGCCCCGGCGGGCTCTCGTGTGCCTATCAACTCGCCAGACGCGGCTACGGCGTCACCGTCTTCGAAGCCGCCGACAAGCCCGGCGGCATGCTCCGGTGGGGTATTCCCCGCTATCGGCTTCCAGCCGCCGTCTTGGACGGGGAGATCCAGAAAATCCTCGATCTGTGCGTGGAGCTGAAGTGTGATGCGCCGGTCGGAAAGGACCTCTCACTCGACGAACTCCGCAGCCAGTACCAGGCCGTCTTCGTATCGATCGGCGCGCATCGCGGGTTGAAGCTGCGCGTCGAGGGTGAGGAGGCCGAGAACGTGCTGTCCGGCGTCGAGTTCCTCAACCGCATCCATCACGGAGAGACGGTCGAGGTCGGCGACAACGTGATCGTCGTCGGCGGAGGCGATACGGCCATCGACGCCGCCCGAATCTGCCGACGACTGGGTGCGAAAGTCACCATCCTCTACCGGCGTACGGTGAAGGAGATGCCGGCCATCGACGAGGAAATCGAAGATGCGCAGGCCGAGGGCGTGAAGCTCGAGTACCTGGCCGCCCCGATACGCTTCAACAAGGAGGGCAGCCG
>JABMSA010000575.1 GCA_013202185.1 Planctomycetota bacterium | reverse complement strand
GGCCAGTACCATGCGAAGTATCGATTTCATCCTGCGGCCCTCCTTTCTCCGATAGCTACCACGCTTGCCCACAGCCATCCTGCTGTCAGCAGCACAAAGAATGCCACGTCGCGAAGCTCGACCACGCCCCTCTGGAAGGATTCAAAGCGCGATTTGAAGCTCAGCACCTCGACAACCTCCACCATCCCCGCCGGCAGTGTGCCTGCCAGGTAATTCATGACGCTGGGGCTGCCCGCAGACAGGAAAAAAGCACAGCCCGCCACGGCCAGCACAAAGGCGATCACCTGGTTCCGCGTGAGGCAAGAGAAGAAGCTGCCTATGGCAAGATACGCCCCCGCCAGGAGAAAGGAGCCCAGGTAACCCGTCACGATGGGGCCCCAGTCGGGATCGCCGAGATAACACACCGTGGCCACCATCGGCCACGTCAATGCAAGGGCCAGGGCAAGGACCGTCCAGCACGCCAGGAACTTGCCGAGCGCGGCCTGCGCAGGGGTGATCGGCAAGCTGAACAACAGCTCGATGGTATTTGTTCGGCGCTCTTCCGCCCACAATCGCATAGCCAGAGCCGGCACCAGGAAGATGAAAAGCAGCGGCATGCCATCGAAGAAAACCCACATCGACGCCTGCCGCATTTCGAAGAAGTTCTTCTGGAATACCATGAATCCGCTGGCGAGTAGGAAAACCACAAGAAACACATACGCCAGCGGCGTCGAGAAGTAACTTCGCAGCTCGCGCTTGAAAACGCTGATGAACCCTCTCATTTCACACCTCCCGCCACCGAGGGCTCGTCGCTGTTCGTAGTCAGCTTGCGGAAGATCGCATCGAGGTTGCCGCCGATCTCCTCTCGCAGCTTGTTGGGCGTCGAGTCGACGCGGATCCGGCCACGATCAATGATGATCATACGGGTGCAAATGGCATCGACTTCCTCGAGGATATGCGTGGAAACGACAATACACTTGTCCTTGGACAGTTTCTTGATCAACTGCCGCACCTCGTACTTCTGATTGGGGTCGAGGCCGTCGGTAGGTTCATCGAGAATCAAGACCGAAGGATCGTGAATCAGTGCCTGAGCCAGCCCCACGCGCCGTCGATAGCCTTTCGACAGCGTGCCGATCGGCTGGTGCAACACGCTGGCAACGGCACATGACTCGACGATTCTCTCCATCGCCTCGGCCCGCTTGCGCCTCGTGATGCCACGCGCCTCGCACACGAACCTGAGAAACGCCTCGGTCGTCATTTCGTCGTAGGCCGGCGCGTTCTCCGCAAGGTAGCCGATGTTGCGCCGCACCGCAACCGGCTCGGCGACAACATCGTGGCCGACAATGCCGGCCGTGCCCCCATCCGGCGCCAGGAAGCAACTCAACATCTTCATCGTGGTCGACTTCCCCGCGCCGTTCGGGCCGAGGAAGCCCAACACATCGCCAAGGTCGGCCCTGAAAGAGATTCCGTCGACCGCGACAATGGGCCCGAAGGCCTTCCGCAGTTCCTTTACTTCAATCATTTGTTGGCATTGACCTCCTTATTTGCAGGTGTAATACAACCACCCGTATTACAGCATACATTCAGGGGAAAAGATGGTGGCGGCAGAACGCAGGACAGGTACTAGCTTGATGGCGGCCTCTCCCCAAACACAGGGCTTTTCGTCCGACCGAGATCACATCGGTTGTGTGATAATAGTTCCTGCACACCAGGAAAAGTTCAAGATTCCTTTTATACATTCCATTATATGAGGTACAGGGCGATAAAACAAGGATTAAGGCCGGCGGAGGCGCACTTGTGAATCTTGGTTCAAGCTATCGTCTCGACATCCGAATCGTCCTCGTCGTCGTCCTCGTCGTCGATCCGTTTCTTTCCGTACTCCGAATCGTCCTCGTCCCGCCGCCCAAGACGACGCGACAAAACAAGTATTAAGGCCGGCGGAGGCGCAGTGCCCGCGAAATCTTCACATCCGGCCCCCCGGGCAGCGCAGAAGAAACAGACTTGACATTCGCCCAGGCAATGTTATAATGGTTTCGATGAGGTCATGAGGCAGACCGAATGATCAGCAATTGGGCGCAAAGGAGAACTGCATGGACACTACCGAAGCACTGAAGTTGATTCGGCTCTTGGCTGACGGCATTGATCCGATCACGGGAGAGCAGTATCCCGAGAGCAGCCCGTATCAGAATGCGAGAATAGTGCGGGCCTTGTATTCAGCTATCCACGCCTTGGAATACGAGTCGGGGCGGACAACACAGAAGAAGAACCTTCCCGGTAACGCAGGCAAGCCGTGGCCGGAAGAGGAAGCCGCCGGCCTCGTCAGTGGATTCGACGCCGGCACGTCGATGGCGGAGCTTGCCAAGATTCATCAGCGTACTTCGGGGGCAATACAGGCCAAGCTTGTGAAGCTGGGAAAAATCGAATTGCCGGAGTCGGGGCCGCCACCCGGTTACACGTTCAACCGGCGCCGCTGAGCGCCCGCCGCTGAATCCATTCGTTGGGCGGCGAGACACGATTCCGGATGGCAGGAAGCTCGATGAACGGGGCCCTGCGGATCGCCTGGCGCTTTTCTCCAGCGTCACATGGCGGAGCCCGACGCCGCTCCGCCGGCGCCCGACGCCACGCTTTTCGCGCGCGATGAACCCTCTTCGAGAATCGGCTGCTCCGACGGCGCAGGCTGCAGGTCGATGTCGACGTCCGTCAGCCACGCCTTGCCTTTGCCGTCCAGGACCACATCAATACAGACCAGGTAGTCGAAGTGCTCCTCGGGAACGTGCAGCTCGGGCACGGTCACTTTCACCCAACCGGGGGTCGTGCCGGTCACGGGGATCGACTCCAGCGTTGCGGGCCACTCGATGTGCGGCCCGGGATGCCATACGTAGGTGTGATACCGAACGCGGATGAAGGCCCCCTTGCCGGTCACGTTCTCCGTCTTGAACATGCCCGTGATGTTCAGTTTCGTTTCCTTGGGGATTTGCGTCGGCGGCTCGGCGATCCAAACGGTTTCTTTCGCCTTCTCGTTGGTGATCAGCAGCGAGCCCTTGGCGGAGTGGCCGGTCTCCTTGTCCCACACCTTGGTCGGGGGCCTGGGCCGGAATCCGCTGGCGTCGTCGAGCCTGTCGATGTTCACCCGACGATTGAACGAATTCATGCCGAGATCGAGGCGCGGGTAATCGTGCTTTTCCCAGTCTTCCGCCGTCACCGGAACGGGCTTCGCGGCCGCCAGGTACTTTTCAGACTCGGCCCGCCCGAGGTACTTGATGAGGTACTTGAAGTTCCATTGCTCGCCGGGATTCATCGGACGCTCCGGCCGGCCGCAGCAGTGGAGATCGTAGTACATATCGCAAATGCCCCAATCGGGTGCAATGCTGCTCTCGTTCACGACCGCCACCGGGCTGCCGGTGTCCTCGCCGAAGAAGCCTGCCACCGAGCCTTCGGCAAATTCCAGTTGGGTGAGCTTCCTGCCATAGTGCAACAGGTGTTGATGGGGGAATTTCCAGACCGTGCCGTCGCGATCGGTAATCAGCGTGCAATCGTATTTCTTGGACGGTGCAAACAGCATGCATCGGCCGCACTCGCTTGGGTACACGTTGTTGTACTCGAGGAATTTCACCTCCTGCGGCGTGTCGGCAACGCACGTGATGGTCGTGTCCATATCCCATTCGTAGCGGGTGGCTTGCTCATCAGTGCGCAGCGTGGCGGCTGTGTCGGAGAGGAACTTGCCGTCTTTGCTTTCGCAATGCCCGGTCAGCACGAGGCGCGCACCGTCGTCTTCCAGGCGATACGAGAACTTCTTGAGAAGCGTTTCCGGGGTCGGCGTGGTGAGCAACAGCTTGAACCCCAGCACGTAGCAAAAATGCGTTTCCTTGCGGATCGACTTGTGGAGCGGGCCATCCTGCATCGGCGACTTGAGCAGCCAGTCTATGTAGCCCTGGCTGCTGATCAGCGCCACCGTTCGATTCGCGGCGTTAACCGTGTAGCAGTTGCTGCCGACGTCGACTACTTCAAGTTTGGAGGTGGACATTTCAGGATGGCTCCTTCAGCGCAGCCTTGCTCTCGGCCACGCACATTGCTCATTCATCAACTTCCCGCGGCCTTGAGGTTCGCCTTGCTGCGGGTGCTTTGCAGGTCGTAATCGGGCACGCGCCGGGCAAGGAGATCGAGCGAGATGTCGATCACCTCCCTCGCCTCGTCGGGCGTGGTGGTGCCGATGGTGACCATATCCTGATCGCGGAGGGTATTCCACACGAACGCCAAGCCTACCACGGGCATCAGGCGGCCGGCGGCGAGCGGCTTGATGGTCATCACCGGCTTCTTTGCGTTGCGGATCACGCTCATGACCCAGTCGATCTCGACCTGCATGAGGAAGCCGGCTGCGTTGTAAAGCTGGATGTACGTCTCGACGTCCGCCCCCTGTGCGTCGGCGTAGGTTACGGACTCGGGCATGTGGCAAGAGAGCCCGGGTATCATCTCGCGGTCGCGGATCATATTCGTGTATTTGTCGATGTCGCGTATTACCTTGGCGCGCTTGTCTATGAGCTCCTCGATGGCGCTGGTATGGGGAAAGCAGAACGTGGCGCCGAGTTTCTTGGCCTTGTCGAGCTGCGCCTCCGGCTGATCCTCGGCCTTGCCCTTTCCGGTGACGTCGAAGCCGGGCGTGATGATCTGGATCAGCTCGCGGCCCGTGCGCTGTTGGGCGTCGTTGATGGCATCGGTCAGCATCTGGTTCGGAGACCCCATGATCGCATTGACGCCGGCGTTCAGGAATACGGCGAGGATGTCCGCCACGTTCTCGCGCGTCTGGTAGCTCTTGATGAACTTGTCCTGCGCCAGGCTCGTGTGCGAGAAACCCAGGAACCAGTTGGTGCCGATTATCATCCGCGAAAGCGAAACGCCGCCGACGGTTGTGCGTGGAAATTCGTCTGCCATGATCTACTCCTTGTGGTCATCGAGGTGTATTCAATCGAGTTCGTTTCTGTTCATTCTATTGGAATTATACACCATTCCCCGTCGTTAGTCAACCATTTGTATGCGAATACTTCGGCAGCCGATCGGCGCGTGCCTGAGCGTTACCACGGTCTGCACGGAATCGAGCCTTCGCTCGGGGCCGGCGGCCACGTCTGCCGGATCGAGCGCCTCGCCGTCGATTTCGACACGGGCCGACGCCGCATCACACCCGCGCAGGATTAACGTCGGGCTGACGAGACGTTGCGCGGGGCTGACCGATAGCTCGGCGCTGTCGCTCGGCGCTGCCACGATGTATGCTCTCTGTTGATGATCGTAGCAGGCGCCCTGCAACGGCGGCGGAGCGATCCACGCCTTGACCTTTGCGCGTAATTCAGTATCGTCATCGGGTGCCATGCCGGACAGCCAGGTCCACGTTACCGCGCCATTGGGCTGCACGTCGACGGGCGCATTATTGGCGAAGCCCAGGAAGGTATGCGTCGGGCGGTCGTGGTATTGTGCCACGTCGGCAATTATGCTCGTGCCATGTCCGCGCGTGATGGGCCAGTGTATGCAGTCGTGAAAATTCGCGGGCACATCGGGCAGGCTTGCCCAGCGGTCGTCCTCCACGCGTTCCCCGGCCTCGTAGCGCATCCCGGGTGCATTTGGCTGGAGGCGCATCTGCAGGCCGGCGGGCGGCGTGGCAATGAACACCCCCGGCCGACCGAGATAATTCATGCGGAAAATGTATTCGTCGAGCTTCGGCAGCGGCTCCTTGCCGAAATCCGTGGGCGTTGGCCATCGATACGTGCAGGCGAAGTCGTTGCCGTCGAGCATCGTAAACGCCTCCAGCGGCGTGACGTCGTCCGACGTCGCCCCCGGCGGATTGACGGTGATGAACTCCATGTCGTTGAACGTTCGTTTGCCGGGCGCGCCGCTCATCATACTGTACGGCACCTGCCGGCCGGTTTGCGGGCACGTCTGCCACACAGCCTCGTCGTTCGGATCGAGATGTATGGTGACGTTCCGCGCGGCGACGCCGTCGGGATAGATGTAGTAAAGCTCGTCGACCCACTGATTGCGCCAGATGTTGTAGGCCGAGTCGCTGAGCGGATGCCGCCAGTGGATGACCACCCGTGCGGGCGAACTGTGGATGACGCGTGCGTGAATGTAGCGGCACTCGCGGTCGCTCATCATCTCGCAGCAATCGCGAAACACCCCAGGCTCCACGGTCTCCGCGAAGAAGTTGGAAGTTATCACGTTGTCGAGCGCCCACGACGGCGCGAACGACATCCCCCGCCACAGGACGAACTTGTAAGGCTGCTCGAAATCGACGACTATGTCGGCCACCTCGTTTGTTTTCCACAGGCTGTTCCAGGGTTGCGTCTTGCCGGGTCCGGTAACAACCGGCAGGTCGTATTCCAGCGAGCCGTATCGTGCGCCGAACCGCCGGCAGATGCGCGACGGATCGATCAGGTAGAGCCGCATCTTCTTTTCGATTGGCGGCCCATCGGCCGTTCCGAACCGCGCGATGCAATCGTACGTTCCCGGTTCCAGGTCCAGGTCCGCAATCTCGCCCGCGCACTTTCGACTGCCAACGGCCAGCTCGAACGATGCTGGTGAAGGACAGACGGTCAGCTCGTCGGTTGTCGTCGCCACGATGCTGTGAGCGTGGACGATTCCCAGCCCGGCCTCGACGGGCGAGGCGCCGCTTTGGGTTTTGATTCGGTATTGCGTCACGGCAAGAGCATCTCCGGGTGCGCATGAAGACATCTGGAAGCGACAAGCCAATGGCATTGACTTAAGGGGGTCGGTCTGCGTAGGGGCAGCGCTGAGCGAGACCTTGAGCGAATTGCCTGCCCTCTTCCGCCCTTAAGTCAATGCCATTGGAAGCTAGAGGCCGTCTTCCGGTCGGCAATCATTATAAGGCGGGCTCTCCTCCGAAAAAAGAGACAGTTCTTGATAATTGTTGCAATGAACAATGGAATGTACAATTATGCAGGCGCGCTCCGGAGCCCCAACGGGGCGTACTATGAAAGCCCAGGGCAACGCCCTGGGT
>JABMSA010000574.1 GCA_013202185.1 Planctomycetota bacterium | reverse complement strand
ACCCAGGGCGTTGCCCTGGGCTTTCATAGTACGCCCCGTTGGGGCTCCGGATTTCCGAATCCTCGTCCTTGTCGTCATCCTCGATCTGTATTCTTCCGAATCCTCGTCCTCGAAGCGAACGCCGCAGCCATGATTCCACGGTTGGGGCCCCCTGGCCATGCAAAGCCGGGATTCTTGTTGAACAAAAGCCCATCGAGGCCTTATAATATACCGGGTATATCGTCACCACAACCGGCTGCCTTGAGCCAGGAGTGTGCGAAAATGATTATCAGCGTCGGCGGGCTTCACCAGGGCCGGACGAGTGTGGCGAGCGACGAGCGCCCCGATGAGCTTGGCTTCGAGAAAGGCGAAATCGAATTCCTCGAGCCCATACACGTTGCCGCCGACGTGACCCGGATGGGCTTTGACGTTTACGTTGATTGCACCGTAACCACCTCGGTGGAGCTTGCTTGCAGCCGTTGCCTCGAGACGTTTGAACATGACCTGAAGATCAGGTCGAAGATGCTGTTCGTGCCGGCGCGGCAAGGACAAAAGAGCAACACGGCCCAGGAGGGCGTGTACTTGTATCGCGAGCACGTTGACCTCGCCGCTCCGATCGGCGAAGCGATTCGCGAGGAACTGCCGATGAAGCCGCTTTGCAAGGCATACTGCCTGGGCCTGTGCCCTAACTGCGGCAAGAACCGCAACGAAAGCGACTGCGGCTGCGAAGAGAAGGACGGGAGCTATCATCCTTTCAAAGACATGTCGCTCTGAAATGGGCGACGCCGGAGGTGCAGTATGAAACAGGCAACGAAAATCGCCGCCCCTTGCCGATGTCACTTGTATCTTGTTCCTTTCATTCTCATTGCCCTTGCGGCCGCGGGATGCCGAACCGCGACGATTCAGCTTCCCGGCGACGTAGGCACGTGGACGGCCGACCCGGGCAAATGCACCACGATCAACGAAGCCGACGGGACGACTACGATTGCCGCGCTCGGGCGAAGCGGGCCGCAAGCCGCACCGATGGCGCGCCTGGTGGCCAAGGACTTCCGCTGGGCCGGCGGCGAAATCGAGTTCAAGATGTACGACCCCGGCAACATCGGATTCGCCATTGCTTTTTACGACGACAATTTCGCAAAGGTGCGCGAGGCAAACGCAGGCAACTGGGTTGTGATCGAGGATGGCAAGCCCGTGCCTATTTCGCGATCGGCAAACAAATGGCAGGTGCACCGGATGCACGCGTTGGAGTTTGGCGGCGAGGACGCCCTTATCGAAAAGGGATACCGGGCGCTCGGCGGCCCTGTCGCAAAAACCCTGGGCCCCCTCGGCCTCGCGAGCGAAGAGCCATGGGCGATAGTATCCGAGAACTTCAAGATCGGCACGTGGAACCACATCCGACTCACAGTAGACGAAGGCCTGATCACCATGTGGGTGAACGACCTGCAAGGCGAGAGCGTGCAAACCGACAGGCGCCTCGACGGCGACCTCGCCTTCGAGGTGTTCTCCGGGGAGATCAAGCTCAGAGAGGTCCGGACGCGGAGGCTTCACTGAGGAGGCAGGGCCATGCCAGAGGCAACAGGACAATACGCGGTGATCAACGCCGCAGATGACATCGCCTTCTTCAGACAGGTGGCCGATGCTCTCGTTCAAGCCTGCGAGATGCACAGGATAGACGCGATCCAGAGGGCGAAAGACAGGCCGTTCATATTCCACACCAACTGCTCGCAGCACCAGGCCCAGGCGCTAAAGAGCGCTCTTGCGGCCCAGGACGTGCCGGCGGCAGTGGTGCCCATGGAATACTTCACCGAATTGGGCGCAGCGCGCCCGCTGCACAACGCCAATTGCCTGGCGGAATACTTCGAGGTGGAGCCGCTGACCGGCGAAACGTTGAAGATCCCCTGGCAGGACGTCGCGATGATCGGCTACGGCCGCGTGGAACACCGCGAGCGGAAAGTCAAAGGTGGCTCCGGCAGCCCCGATGGGATGGATTCTGCCGCCGGGCTGGCAGGCGCCGCGCTCGGCACTTACGTGGGCCCCAATCCCGCGGCGCTGGCAGGGATGGGCGTCCCGCGTCGTATCAGGCCGAAGCTCGACATCAGCAGCAAAGAACGGGTGGGCGTTCACGACTGCCTGGATATTTTCGTCGGATATCTCGAGGACGACGAGTTTGCCGGGCACTTTCGCGTGCTTGCCGATAGCTTCTACTACGATTACCTCGGGGAGAGCATACAGCCGACGAGCAAGGCCAACTTCCGGCTGTTCGTCGGCGATATCGTTCACTATGTGCCCGGCGTGTTGCGCACCGAGAAGACTCGGCAGTTCCTCGACGGCCGCCCCCCGGGCAAACCGATCAAGGGATTTCCGCTGTTCGACGAATACAACCGCTGGTCGGTGGCAACATCCAGGGTAACCGGCAGAGAGGCGTGAAATTGGTCGGTGCCGTGGGCCATCCCGCCCACTACGCGCCGAATATTCCGTCCCGCAATCCCTGGAGATATGCAAGGCTGCGTCGCACGCCCGCCTCGCCCTCGGGGCCTTCGTATTCGATGACCAGGTCGCCCGCGTAGTTGTTGTCGGCCAGTTGCCTCAACATCAGGGCGATGTCGATTTCGCCTTCGCCGAGCGCCGTTGCCTTGTAGTCGCCCATTGCGCCCGCCGAGCCGTCGCCGTCTTTTGCGTGAACGTGCAGCGTGTAAGGCGCCATCTCGCGGAAGATGCGGTGCACCTTCTCCAGCGAATGACCATACCATCGGTAGTTCGAGCTGTCTATGCACACGCCCACCCTCGGCGAGCCGACGGCATCGACGATCCGACGCTGCACTTCTGGGCGGTTAGTGAAGCTGCCGTGGTTTTCTTCGGCAAACGCCACGTCATACTTCTCGCCGATGGCTGCAAGCTCCTTCGAGCCATTGATCATGAAGTCCACGATCTGCTCATCGGTGAGGCCCTCCTTGGGCTCGCCGGCGAAGTACTTCACAACCTCGAGGCCGAGCCGCGCCGAGAGCGCCCCGCAGTATTCGCCCCAGCGCACCCAGCGGTCGAACTCGTTCTTATCGGGCTGAACAAAATCGGCGTCGCACGCTACGGTGCAGGGCTTGAGGCCGTGCTTTGCACAGATGGCGCGGATTTTCTCCGCGTCCGCCCCGACCGATCCGATCTCACCCGAGACATCGAAATTGTCGGGCTGAAACTCGATGCCCTCGAAGCCGATCTCGGCGGTTTTTGCGAGCTTCGCCTCCAGGTCGCCCGCGAAGCCCATCGTGTAGGTATTGACACTTATCATCATTGTGTTTTTCTCCTGCCGCTTGGTATCGCTGCAGCGGCTACAAGCTTCTCCGCATGAGCGCGGTCTTGACAAAGAGATAGTAGATCCGCCCCTCGGCCTGGGTGTGGCCGGCGAGCTTCTCGGCCTCGGGGCCTTCGCCGAGGTACACATCGGCGCGGCCGGCCGACCTTATCGCGCCGCCGGTGTCCTGATCGAGGATGAATCCGCTGTAGGGTCGTTTCGTGATTGCGCCGCCGGGCGCCGACGACGGCAGCGTAGTCTTGATGAAAGCAAGGCCGCCGCGCGGATATACGTCTTTGCCGCGCTTGTGTTTGTCGGTTGCGATAGACCGATACGCCGTCACCGGCACGCCCAGGCTGCCGTAGGGGCCGCCTTGCGTCTCGCGGAAGAACACATAGCTTTCGTTGCGCGGCAGGAAGACGTCGAGGTCTTCCGGATGTTTCCTGAAATAGCGCTTGATGGTCGTCAGCGACACCCGGTCGCGGCGCAGCTTCCCGTCGTCGGCGAGCATTCTGCCGAGGCTCTTGTAAGGGCGGCCGTTCTTGGCGGCGTAGCCGACCTCGAGCATCGAGCCGTCTCGCAGCCTCAGCTTCGCCGAGCCCTGCACATGCACCAGGAACGCCTCGAGCCGGTCCTTCAGATACACAAGCTCCAGGCCCCGGAGTTTCTTGCCGCGCTCGAGTTCGGCGCGCGTGTAGTACGGCACGAGAACGTCTTCCCTTACTCGTCGGCCGAGGATCTCGCCGTCGATTGTCTTCACGAGGTCGGGCGGCTGCCTGTAAAGCGGAAACCTGAACTCGGCCGTCGGCTCGCGGCTGGCATCATAGATCGGCGTGCAGTATCCGGTGAAGAAAACAGTGCCCTTGGCGTCGCACCCGACGGACTCGTAGACGTCGAACCCGCCGACGATCCGCCGGTGAAATTCATCGGGCGTGGATGCGGTTTGCAGGAGGAACTTGAACTTCTCGAGCGAATGCACCGCGCGGCTGTGGGAGACGTCGAGATACGGAAAGTAACTTTCCGACGACGGATGCGTGAAATAAAACAGGCTGTTGTCGATGCTCGCGACAAGCCCGACCTTGTCGTGGAACGCCGGGCGGAAGTCGGGCATGCGCGCGGGATCGGTTATTTTCTTGAGTGCCACCTGCCCCGGCTCGAGCGGCTTCGAGTAGTCCTTCCTATGCCACGACGCACAGCCGCCGAGGTACAAGCATATCAGCACGAGGCACACAATCCTGCGGACGTTCATTATCCGGTACTCCCGAGCAAATCGATCCCTTAGTCAACTACGATGATGTCGTGTATATCGAGGCGCGGTATTTCGAGCCTCACGGCGCCCTTGCTGAATGCGAACGGCAGCGCGGCGCCCGCCGGCTGGAGGGTGATCTTCTTCGGCCGACGCGGCAGCCGGATGGCAACACTCAGCGGGCCGACCGGCGGAATCTCATCGAATGTGTTTATCTTCCGGTCGTGATGCGGCCCGGCAGTGTTGACGAGGTTGATCGACAGCTTGCCGTCCTTGCGATTGACCGCGACGTCGACGTACCTCGATCCGGTGACTGCGACGATCGGGTTCGGGAACAGCTCGCGAACGAGCGCCTCGAGGAACCTGCGGGCGGTAACCGTGGTGGCGTTGACGTAGTTCTCGCCGTAGTCGAAGTAAGTTGCCGCGATGCGTCCCTTGCCGCAGCGGGCGATCGAGGCGGCGATCTCGTGCTCGCCCTTGGGCTCTGAGAGCGGATACAACTTGCCGAACGCCTTCGCCCCGGGCCTGAGTGTCACCCGCTGCACCAGCGCCTTCAGGCCGCCCATCGACCCGTCGTGCTCGAGATACCGCTGGTTCTCCTCGGCCTTGCCGATGAACCGCACGCGGAGTTCTTTCTTGAACATCGCAGCGGCCCTCGGGCCGATCAGCAGCAGGCTGCCGCCGCTCTCGACGTATTCCCGAAGCTGCCGCTTGAACGCCGGCGGCAGATATTCCCACTCGGGCACGATCAGCAGGGGATACTCATGCATTCGCCCGGCAAGATGATGCTCCATCAGCAGCTCTACGGAATGCTGCGAATCGAGAAGGCTCTGCAGGGCGCCCTGCATTGCGACGAGTTCGCCACCCCACGGCGAGAAGAGCTTCGAAATCTTGCGGTAGAACGCCTGGCCCGAGAATACCAGGCCCACCTGTGGCACTGCCTCGGCGTGGTGGCAGGCGGCTTGGCGCGCCCGGCAGAACTTTGCGACTTCGGCCATCACCTTCATTTGACCGTCGTAGATCGAGCAGTCTTTCTTCTGTTTGAAATATGCCTGGAAGCCTCCGCCGGCGGCGAGGGTGACGGCCGCCTCCTGCTGCAACTGCACGGCCGATTTGGTGGAGTGGGGTTTTCCGGCGAAGCTCCACGCCATCAGGTCCCACGGTATGCCCTGGCGCGGCAGGGCGCGGGCCTCGAGCCGCGCGGTGTTCACGCTGTCCTGTGGGGAGTAATCGCCCGAGATGTAATCGACGTCGATCGTCGGGGGCTCGGGCATCATCGACGTAAACGCCCAGTTGCTGGCGATCTGGAAGTCGGGGTTGTGCTTGTGCATCTCGGTCACGTAATGCTTCAGATACGTTCGGAAGCCCTCTCGGCAAAACTCCATAAACTCGAAGTAGTGCGGGTCTTCCGGTTTCTTGGGCACGTTGCGGATGCCGGTCTTCTCATGGAAAGCCTTTATCACCTTCGGCGACCAGTCGGGCTCGGCGGCCCAGCATTCGCCGTCGCACCAGATGCCGTCCACGCCATAGTCGTCGGACAGTTCCTTGAGCTGCGGGATGAGGAGCTTGTCGGCGTAAGGGCCGAAGACCGAGGTGATCCTCTTGTCGCGTTTGCCGTCCGGTTGGATGCGTGCCCAGCTCGGGTGGCGCTTGAGTGCTTCGGCGTCGTACACGCCGGAGTAGTGCATGAACAGCGCCACGCCGTTTTCGGCCGTCACCTCGCGCCATATCTTCAACTGGTCGCGCACGAACCCGGGCGCCGCGTTGCCGAGCTTCGATGGGAAGCTCGTGAGGCCGCGGTGGCCCTTGCAATCGCACTGGATATAATCGGGCTTGACCAGGTCGATGATCTCCTGCACCATCTCGCGCGTAACGGTCTTGCCGATCTCGTTGCAGTCGTCGTTTGCGTGAAGATCGAAGTGAATGCCGAGAAAGCTCTCGGAGCGCTTCATGCGTTTGGGGTAGGTCTTCTTCGCCATGTGATTCATCCTTGTTTTACAAATCCAACTCGAGCTTATCCAGCTCCGCGTTTATTGTTGCGGTTTCTTCTTCGGTGAGTTCGAACGATGCGGCTCTCGCGTTTTCTTCGACCTGCTCGGGGTTTCGCGCACCGCTGAGCGCGGCCGTGATGCCGGGCCGGTGGATTGTCCAGTTGAGCACCAGTTGCGCCAGGGTGGCGTTGTGGCCGTCGGCGATGGGCTTGATCCGGTCGAGGAAGTCGAGCACGCGGCGGCGGTTCTCGGGCTTGTAGATGGCCAACTTCGAGCGGGCGTCGGTATCGGGGAATGTGCGGTCCATCGGAACCTTGCCCGATAGAATTCCGCGCTGCAGCGGGCTGTAGACGATCAGGGCGACGTCGTTTTCGATGCAGAACGGCACGACGTCTTCCTCGATGTTTCGCTGGAGCATGCTGTATGGCGGCTGATTGGACGCAAGCTGCACGCGGCTGCTGTAGCGCTGCATCATCTCGGGCGGGAAGTTGCTGACTCCGGAGGCGAGTACTTTGCCCTGCTTCATCAGCTTGGCTGTTGCTTCGGCCGTCTCCTCGTAGGGCGTGTCGCGGTCGGGCCAGTGGCACTGGTACAGATCGATATAGTCGGTGCCGAGCCGGCGCAGTGAGCGCTCGCATTCCTCGACGATGCTGTCGGCCGTGGAGTTGTGGCGCAGCAGCACGGGGTTGCCGTCGGCGTCTTCGGTCAGGAAATGTTCCGAGTTGACGTCGGTGTCCCATCGGATGCCGAACTTCGTGAGTATCTGCACTTCGTCTCGCCGGCCGGCGATTGCTTTGCCTATGATTTTTTCGGCATGCCCGAAGCCATAGGCCGGCGCGGTGTCGATGCTCGTCATGCCGATATCGATGGCCTTGTGAATGGTGGCGACGGCCGCGTCGTCGTCGGTGCCGCCCCACAGCCACCCGCCGATGGCCCACGTTCCCAGGATCAGTTCGGATACGTTTACATCACTCTTGCCAAGCCGGCGGTATTCCATACTTTGCTCCTTGCGCGTTGTCACGCGCGTTCGGTTTCGCTCCTTGAGAATCAATTCGATTCGTTTTTACTTGCGTCCCGCCGCCAGGTACACTTCAAACGGCGCCAGGTTTATCTTCAGGTCGCCGTTGTCCAGCGGCTGCTGCTTCGGGTCCGAGCCGTCGAGGCGGAGTATGTCGACCTTCTCGCCGTCGCTGAACTTTTTCACGACTACCGGTTGGGTCTGATCGGTCTTGTTGATCAGCCATACGACCACTCGGCCGCCGTCGTCGATCGCGAGTGCATCTACGGCTTCGTGCGGGCCGACATCGGTGGCGAGCACATTGCGTCCGGCAACTTCGCCTGCGATCTTCCGGATGTTGTCGGCGCCCGGGCCCAGGTTGAACACCGCCTCGCCCACGCCGGCAACGGCCAGGTACTTGATCATCCGCGCGCACCAGGCGCTCGCAAACCGCCCCTCGTTGCGCGGGTCGCGGCCCGGGCGCGGATAGGGCGAGTCGATCTTGATCGGGTCGATGCGAAACTTGGCGTTCGGCGCGAACGCCCGGATCGTCTTCACCTGGTCGACGATCGCGGGGATGTTCTCCATGAAGGTATCGTCGTCCGGCATGTGGGCGGCGGGGTTGTAGGGCATCGTTATCAGCTTGGCATCGGCGTGCTTTTCGGGTTGTCTGCAGTAGTTCATGAAGCCGGTGCCCTTTGCCGATTGCTCGACGGGCAGGATTATCGGGATTGCTGCTCCCTTGATCGCCTCGCCAACGGTGATTGTGACCGGGGCGGCGTCGGCCGTGGGCTTGGCGTTCGTCACCTCGAGGGTGAGCGTTTGGCTGAGGTTCCGGCCCTTTGTTACGTTTGGATAGCCATAAGGCATTGCGCTGAACGCCTTGTACGAGCTGTCGCCGAAATTGCGCTGGTCTTCCATGTCGACGCGCGCGTCGAGCGTGCAGATGAATTGCATCCCGTCGGCGGTCGTGTAGCGAAGCGCGCGAAAGTTGCCCGCAAGATGCTGCTGCGAGACCATCTCGGCGAATACTCCCTCGGCCGCTTCGTCTTTCTCATTGATCACTTCGAACTTCTGCCCGGCGAGCGACTCGGCGCCGTAGAGCACACAGATGCCGACGCGCGGCGATCTGAAGTCCGACGCGGCCTGACCGCTCGCGCTGAACGTGATCTTACCGTCGGGCGCCCCCTCGATCTTGCCGCTCCAGCGATAGTCGGCGATGTCGTTCTTGCACACGGCCTGCATGTTGATCGTGAAGCCGCCGGCCTCGTGCTTCTTGACGTCGATCCGCTTCAGCTCAGGCATCACGGTGTCCCACCGGTTGTCGCGCACGGCGAAGTATATCCGCCGGACGATCTCCCTGCCGCCGGCGCGGAGGTAACGCAGCTCGCCATCCTGGAACTTCATGCTGATCGGCCCGGCG
This sequence comes from Planctomycetota bacterium, assembly GCA_013202185.1. Lineage (GTDB taxonomy): Bacteria > Planctomycetota > PUPC01 > JABMSA01 > JABMSA01 > JABMSA01. Next base: position 2,035 of record JABMSA010000574.1, on the reverse strand, counting down.
GTGAGGTGTTCGACGACCGGGTCCTTGCGCTGTTCGCCGTAGAGCAGTTCGTCTTTCATTATCACCTCGTTGGGCACCTCGAATGACTTGAGAAGCGCCTGGCGCGCCGCTTTCACAACCAACGGATTCGGATCGGCCAGCAGGTCGAGCAGCTTGTCGACGACGGGCCCGTGGAGGTCGCCGAGTTTGGCTGTCAGAGATGCGAGGCCGTCGATCGCGGCCCGCCGCACTACGCCCTCCTTGTCGCCGAGCGCGGCCACGAGCGCCGTAACGACTTTCTCGGTTTCGGTATCGTGCGCCGGCGCGATGGTCGCGAGGGCCTTGAGCGATTCGATGCGCACCAGCGGCTCGTTGTGCCGCACGAGCTTCAGCAGCGCGGGCACTGCCTTTGCGGCCTTGAGATTGCCCGCGTGCCCGGCCGGGATGATCTTGAGATACGGGCGCCAGTCGCCCGACTCCAGCAGCTCGATCATCGCGGGCAGCGCTGCCTCGCCGTGTGCGCCCAGAACCTTCACCGCCTCTTCGCTGACGTCCCAGTGGTTGTCCTTCTGGGCAATCTGCTTGAGGAGCGGAATCGCGCCCGGGTCATCGACATGGCCGAGCGCCTCGACGATGCCGAGCCGCAGCGGGATGTCGTCGCCGTTGGGGGCCTGGTGCTCGTCGTAGAGCTTCTTCAGCTCTTCAAAGCTCCGGGCCTGAGGCGCCGCGACCACCGCCGGCGTCTGCATCCGTTCGCGCTTGACAATGCGGAAGAGGTGTTTATCGGTTCGAATGTAGATGGCGCCGCTCGCGATGGCAGGCGAGGCCAATACCTTCTCGCCGAGACTGTTGGTGGCCAGCAGCGCTATCGATGCCGGACCGTTCCCCGGTGTGCCGGCATCTACAAGCGGCGTCATGACGTACGTGTTGCCGTTTTCGCTTGTCCAGTAGATCATGCCGTTGCCTGCGGCCGGCGACGATGTGAAGTGATCGCGCACTCGCCTGGCGGCGACCTCTTTGCCTTCGATGTTGATGAATCGCATCATTCCGTTGTCGCCGGGCAGGAGCAGGCACGGATACACGAGCGGCGACGGCACGTACGGCCCACCGACCGAAAAATGCATCCGGACGTGCGTCTCGGTTATGTCGCCGCGCCCGCTGGGGTCAATTGCCATCGACGGCCCGTTGCGGCCCGACATGACGTATACGAGCCCGCCGGCGAAAACAGCAGACGGCGAGAGCATGTTTTTCATTCCCCGGCACGACCATACCTCCTTGCCGTCTTTGGGACCGTAGGCGACGACCGTTCCGCCGTTGACGACGATCTGCTTCTTGCCGCCGACTGTTATCACGAGGGGCGTGGCGTACTGGCGAGGCGTGTTGCGTGACGTCTTCCAGCGGACTTCGCCATCGGCGGCGTTGACGGCCGCGACGAAGCTCTGGCCGTCGTGATCGCAGTTGAGTATCACCATGTCGTCGCAGAGCGCCGGCGAGGCCGCCATGCCCCAGGTGTTCTCGAAAGGCCCCAGGTCGCGTGTCCAGAGCACCTCGCCGTTCATATCCAGGGCGACGAGCCCGGGCGAATTGAAGAACGCGTAGATCCTCTTTCCGTCGGTCACGGGCGTCGGCGAGGCATAGCCGTTCTTCGCGTCCGTCTTGGATTCTCTGTCGGCGGCGAGTTCTCTGTTCCACAGGATGCCGCCGTCCTTCGTGCTCAGGCAGATGACGTGTCGTTTTGCGCCCTTCTCGGTTGAGGCGGTGACGAAAACGCGATCGCCCCAGACGATGGGGGACGAGTTGCCTTCGCCGGGCAGCGGCGTTTTCCAGGCGATATTGGTGTTGGCATCCCAGTGCGTCGGAAGATTCTTCTCGTCGCTGATGCCTGAGCCATCGCCGCGCCAGCCGGGCCAGTTTTGCAAGGTGGCCGCGCGGGCATGCGATGACGCCGGGCCCATCGCAACGCAGGCCGCCGCCGCCCCTGCCACAAGCAAGAGAAAAGACAAGTGTCCACACCCGAACGGATTCATATAGTGACGTTTCATCATCGGTCTCCTTT
>JABMSA010000573.1 GCA_013202185.1 Planctomycetota bacterium | reverse complement strand
TCCGAGTTGACATCATCGTCGACGGCGTAACCAATGGAGCTGAGTGGTCGTGCGGCCTGGAATTCGACTATGCAAACAGGGAGTCGTTCTACTGCCGCCCACTTCGCTCGAGCGACGGAAAGCGCCCCGACAGAATGGTCGTTCCAGAAGAAGCCGCCCAAGTACGGGTTGCGTATTTGCCGCCCATGTCCGGCTTGGCTGCGCTTGAGGAAAAACACGAACCCGGCCGGATCAATGTGCTCATTGGCGAGGGCCAAACGGCGCAGGTGTTGCGGAACTTGTGTTACCTCATCCACGAAAAAACCGATCGTGCCCCCTGGCAAAGAATGACGGATCATATCAAGAAGTTCTTTGGCGTTACACTGTTGCCTCCGGAATACATCGTGGAACGCGGCGAGATTTCGATGTCTTACAAGGAGACCGACGGCACAACACTCGACCTATCCGCATCGGGACGCGGCCTACAGCAAACCTTGCTGCTCCTTGCACACCTCTATGCGAACCCCGATACCGCGCTGTTGCTCGATGAGCCGGATGCGCATCTCGAGGTCTTGAGGCAGCGTCAGACATATCAACTCATCAGCGAGGTAGCAGAGGAATGCAACTCGCAGATAATCGCAGCCAGCCACTCGGAAGTCGTGCTGAACGAAGCCGCCGACAGAGACGTGGTAGTCGCGTTTGTCGGAAAGCCTCACCGCATCGACGATCGGGGAAGCCAGGTCTTGAAGGCTCTGAGGCAGTTCGGTTTTGAGCAGTATTACATGGCCGAGCAAGAGGGCTGGGTGTTGTACCTCGAGGGCTCGACCGATTTGGCGATTCTTCGGAGCTTCGCACGCACGCTGGACCATCCGGCCGCCGAGGTAATGGAGCGCCCGTTTGTCCATTATGTTGGGAATGAGCCGAATAGAGCACGCGAGCATTTTTACGCCCTCCGAGAGGCCCACGGCAGCCTTGGTGGGATAGCAATCTTTGACAGATTGGAAAACGGGAAGCTGCAGCGTGACACAGATCTCGTTGAGCTCATGTGGCGGCGCAGGGAGTTGGAGAACTACCTGTGTACAGAGGAGGTGCTCCTCGCCTTTGCCCGTCATGATCAGCCGTCTGACCTTTTCGGATTGGCCGAAACCGATCGCCGCAAACAAGCTATGCGCAAAGCCATTGCCGAAATCGCCGACGCCCTGAAGGCCTTGCGACGGACTGACCCGTGGTCGGCAGACATCAAGGCTACGGACGATTTCCTTGACCCGCTGTTCAGAGCGTATTTTGAAGAACTCGGGCTGCCGTACCTGATGAGCAAGACCAATTACCACGTGCTGGCCGGGCTGGTTCCGAAAGAGAAGATCAATCCGGAGATTGTCGAGAAGCTCGACGCCATCCACAAAGTCGCCACAGCCGCACAACCTTTGAACGGACTGTAGGCCCCTTCTCCCCCTCGCCACAGCGCCCCTATCACGCTCCTCGCAGCATCCCATGCCGCGAATTCGGCGCGGTATCCTCGCACACAGGGGTTATCATGGTGGAAGGGACAAAGACGCAACACCTCGATATTACGGAGGAGAGGGCAATGGATATCCAGGAGTATCTTCGAGACAACGGTGTGGAGTTCAGGATCGCAACACACCTTCCAAAGTACACCGCCCAGGAAGTGGCGGCGGCAAACCACGTGCCGGGCAGAATGCTGGCCAAGGTGGTGATTGTGAAGGTCGGGGCGCGTTTTGTGATGGTGGTTGCGCCAGCCCCGGCGAAGGTGGATATTGAGAAGCTGAAGCAGCTTTTCCGGGGCGAAGACGTGAGGATGGCCATAGAAGACGAGATGCGGCGGCTCTTCCCGGATTGCGAGCTGGGCGCCGAGCCGCCCTTCGGAAATCTTTACGACATGGAGACGCTCATCGACCGCCGGCTCACGCTGCAAGACGAGATCGTGTTTCAGTCGGGCACGCACACAGAAACGCTGCGGATCAGCTACGGCGACTACGAGCGCCTCGCACGGCCCAGGGTCGCGGAGTTCACCCTACCTGCCGAAGCGCGAGTTGCATGACCGCCGAAGGCAGGCTTCGGAGCCGGGCCGAAAGGTCGCTGCCGCAACCACACTCGCGCCATAGAGGAACTGCAACAACACCTTGCCTGGCAATTTGCACAATTTGCCAAGATTACGCTTGACTGTGCACGCCTTCCGTGCTACAATATGTAGTTCGCAAGCGGAATTCCGCTGCTGTCACGTCTGAAGGCGGCTCGAAACAGCCAACAGAGCTACCACGGAGGAACTAATAGGTGCCCTGCGGCCGGAAAACTCGAAAACGCAAGATAAACAAACACAAACGCAAAAAGAGAATGCGGGCCAACCGCCACAAGAAAAAGTAGTGTAGGCTCACTGGCCCCGCACAGCCCTCCGCTCCCAACACAACTACATGGTCAACCATGCCTGGGTGAGCCGTTTCATATACGCGGCTATGCGTGCGCCCCTGCGGACCGGTGCCAGTTTCCCTTTACCGGCCTCGTTATCCCAGCAGGATGTGCTTGATCTCAAATGGCTCGAACACAATCGACTCCGCCGGCGCCACCGTCTCCCCAAACGGCGTCGCATGATATATCGCGCGGCGCGGCCTGCGATTCCACTTCAGAACGGTTTTCCGGCCACCAGCCTCGATAATTCGAACAAGCTGGCGCCCCCGACGGTCGGCAGTCCACGCCGTGCAGATCAAATTCCCAGGCCCGAAATCGAGGAACGAACGCTCAGACGCCGAACGCCCCTCGCGCGCCGGACCCGCATACGCAAACAGCGGATTCTGATGTTCGTAACCCAAGCTATAGCTCGAGTTAGAGCGCCAGTCGCCCGGACCCGGCAGGAAGCTGAACCGATAATGATGCCGCCCGTTGTCACGCGCACCACGCTCGGCCCGCAGATAGAAATTGTGCGAGTACTCCGGATCGTCGATCGGGCTTCGTAGAATCGAGAATTCCATCACCCCGTCTTCACATCTCACACCCGGCGTGCCGCCGTGGGCCACCGTAACGCCATAATCGCCATCGCCTATCTCAACCCACCGGCAGGCAGGCCATTCTCCCCCTTCGACCAGCGATTTCCCATCCTGCACTACGGATCTCGGATCATAAGGCACCCGCGACGTCGCCCCATACGGCACCCCGTAAACAGAACTCATCGCAAAGCCCTCGAAAGGCAGCCGCAGACGCAGCTCCGTCGCAGAAC
>JABMSA010000572.1 GCA_013202185.1 Planctomycetota bacterium | reverse complement strand
GATCATCGACTTCAAGCGCCGGCTGGCTGAGCGCGGCATTTCGCTCATCGTCATGCCCACGCCCGTCAAGCCGATGATCCATCCGGAGAAGTTTTCGTCTGACGGCAGTGACGGCGCCCTTCAGAATTCTTCCTTCGACACGTTCAAGCGCGACCTCGAGGAAGCGGGCGTGCTGGTGCTCGACGTCGCCCCGGCGATCGCAGCCGCCAAGCAGAAAACGAATACGCCGCAATACCTCGCCACCGACACCCATTGGCAGCCCGAGACGATGGAACTGGCCGCACGAGAGCTTGCTGCATTCATCGAAAAGCACGTCGAGCTGCCGCCGATGCCGCCCGGCAGATACAAGAGAGAAACCGCCGAAGTCAAGAACCTTGGCGACATCGCCGTGATGCTGCGATTGCCCCAGGACCAGCACATCTACCACAAAGAGAAGGCAACGACACACCAGGTGCTCAGCTCCGGCGGCGAGTATTGGCGGATGAGCAAAACCGCCGACGTCCTCCTGCTGGGCGACAGCTTCACCAACGTCTTTTCCGTCGGGGCGATGGGCTGGGGCGAGTCGGCCGGGCTAGCCGAGCAGCTCAGCTTCTGCCTGCAGCGTCCTGTTGATTGCATTGCCCGCAACGACAACGGCTCTTTCGTCACACGCGAGATGCTCAGCCTCGAGCTGGCCAAGGGGCGCGACCGTCTCGCGGGCAAGCGAGTGGTTGTCTATCAGTTTGCCGCGCGCGAATTGGCCATCGGCAACTGGAAGATAGTCGAAATGAAACTTGGCGAGGAACGCCCCAGCCGGTTCGTAACGCCCGAGCCCGGCAAACCAATGACCGTCACAGGCGTCATCGAAGAAATATCGCCCGTGCCCAAGCCCGGCAGCGTGCCCTACAAGGATCACATCGTTTCCATCCATCTCCGCGACCTCAAAACCGAAGGCCGACCGATCGAAGGCGGCCAGGCGGTCGTGTATATGTGGAGCATGCGCGACAACAAGTGGACGCCCGCCGCGCGCTACCGCGACGGCAAGCGCCTCACACTGCGGCTCAAGTCGTGGTACGACGTGTCGGACAAGCTCGACGCCATCAAGCGAAGCGAACTGGCCGACGACGAACTCAAGTGGCAGGACCCCTGTTGGGGCGAAGAACAGAAGGACGAACAATGAAAACGATTACACGCACTACCCTTTTGATCGCCGCCAAACTAACCGCAGCATGCGCGGTTATTGGTTTCATCGCCGCCGTAGTGCTCGGGCCATGTGCAGCCGCCGGCGAGGACAATTCGGCCCCGGCATTCAAGAAGGAATGCGGCGCGAAGGCAAAGGTCGCCGACGAGGCCGACAGCATCGTTGTTGTGGGCTCAGACGGCTGGCTGTTTCTCACCCGAGAGCTGCGCCACGTGAGCGTCGGCAAGTTCTGGGGAGACGGAGCGGCCCTCGTGAGCCGCGCCCTCAAGCCCGACCGCGCCGATCCGCTCCCGGCCATTCTCAGCTTTCACCAGCAGCTCAAGAAGCTCGGCATCGACCTGATCATCGTGCCGGTCCCGGCCAAATGCCTCGTGTATCCCGAGGCACTGTCCGACAAAATCACGCCCGGCAAAGACGGCCTCCCGCCGAGGATGGACACCGCCCACCAGGAATTCTACGAGATCCTGCGCGAAAACGACATCGAGGTTATCGACATGATGCCGGAGCTCATGAACAAGCGCCTCGAAAAGGAAGGCGCCATGTACTGCCGGCAAGACACCCACTGGTCGGGCCGGGCATGCATCGTCACGGCGCAGCGGATCGCGGAACAGTTGAAAAACAAACCGTGGTACAAGGACGTGAAGAAGGAGAAGTTTTCATCGCGCCTTGAAGAAAACTACCTGATCAAGGGCGACCTGTGGCAGACCCTGCCCAACGGTGCGCGACACGCGCAGGAAACCCTCTACCTACGGTTCGCCGGCACGCCCGACTCAGCGGGCTTCGAGCCCGTAGCGCCCGATCGCGGCAGCCCGGTCATTCTTCTAGGCGACAGCCACGCTCTCGTTTTCCACGCCGGGCGCGACATGCTCGCCCGTGGCGCCGGCCTCGCCGATCAGCTCGCCCTCGAGCTTGGCTTTGCCATCGACCTCATCGGCGTGCGCGGTTCCGGTGCGACGCCCGCCCGCGTGAACCTCTACCGTCGCGGCCGCGCCAACAAGGACTACTTCACGAACAAGAAAGTGATCGTCTGGTGTTTCAGCGTGCGCGAATTCACCGAAAGCTCGGGCTGGAGCATCGTGCCGGTGAAGAGGTGACGGGCGAGACAAGTACTTCCTTGCATAAAGCAGCGTAATCACATAGAGCCATTTCGAATGTGCCCGCTATCGCCGCGTCATTGACTTGGCGGCCTTGGCGACATGTCTAAGTACACCTGTTCGCAAATACGGTCACGTACTTGTAGAGACGCCCCGGTGGGGCGTCTCAGAG
>JABMSA010000571.1 GCA_013202185.1 Planctomycetota bacterium | reverse complement strand
TTCCTGGCTTCCCTCAGAGAAGATTTGAATCCAGCCCGAGTCGCGGGCGCCCATTGTGTCGCTGTGGTCGCAGTGGATGTTGATGGGCCCGCTGAGGGCGCGGTTTACAACGGGAGCCACGATGGGCAGCCTGTAGGAACTGGCGATGTAAACAATTTCCCACATCAGCGCGAGGCCCTGCGAAGACGTTGCGGTGATGGCTCGCGCACCCGCCGCCGATGCGCCCACGGCGGCGCTCATGGCGCTGTGCTCGGATTCGACCATCACCAGCTCGGTGTCGATCACGCCGTCGGCTGCGAACGCGGCGAAAGCATGCATGAGCTCCGTTTGTGGGGTGATCGGATACACCGCCGCCACGTCGGGGTCAACCTGCCTGAGTGCCTCAGCGACGGCCTCGTTGCCGGTTAATGCTACTTGTGTCGCTATTTGTGTCGTCATGTGAGATTCCTATTGTAAGTTGCGCGGGGCCGTGTCATTCGGCCTCGTCGCCCAGTACCATTTTGAACGCCTTCACTTTGGGCGGACATTCGGTTGCGCAGATTCCGCAGCCTTTGCAGTACTTGTAATCTATGCCCACTACTTTGCCGTCCTCTACCTGAATGGCCGAGTCGGGGCACATGATCCAGCAACGCAAACAGTTTATGCACTTCTCGGCGTCGTGGACGGGCCTGTATGTGCGCCAAGAGCCGGTTTCGTATTCCAGCGAAGTGCCGGGCTCGGGCACGCTGCCGCCCAGGGGTATGTCTTTCCAACCTGTGTCTTTCTTAACTTTCACTCTGATTTGACCTCCCTGTAGGCTCGCTCTATAGCGTTGAAATTGCCTTGGACAACTTTCTCACCGAACTTCTTCATGAACTTCTTCTCGATGTCTTTCTTGAGTGTTTCCATGCCGAGAAGTTCGGTAACTTTAATGAGCGCGCCCATCATCGGCGTGTTGGGGATGGGTCGCCCTATTTCATCGATGGATATCTGCGTGGCGTCGATCGTGTAGACGCTGCCGCCCTCCAGGCCGAGCCTCTTGCGCGCCTCTGCGGGCGGCTCGGGTGTGTTGAGGATCAGCACGCCGTTGTCGCCGAGGCCGGCCGTCACGTCGATCTGCCCGATGAGGCTGTTGTCGAGCACCGCTACGATATCCGGCTTGGACACTCCGCAGTGGATCGTTATGGCCTTGTCGCTGATTCGCGTGTAGCCGGTTACCGGCGCGCCCATCCTTTCGGGGCCGTACTCGGGGAAGCCCTGTGCAAACTTGCCTTCTTCGAGGGCAACCTGCGCCGCCATCAAGGCGGCGGTCTTCACTCCCTGGCCGCCCCGGCCATGCCACCTTATCTCGGTAATCTCCTTGCTCATCGGCACCTCGGTAAAAATAGCTCCTGGCCGCAAACCGCGTCAGAACGCCGCCTCAGGCAGCTCCTGCAGCAGTTCGTCGACCGTCTGAAAACGTTGTTCCGGATCCTTGGCCAGGCAGCGGACAATGATGTTGCTGAGGGCCAGGGGCACACTGTCATTCACGTGGGCGGGCGGTGTGGGCGCGCTGTAAAGGTGCAGCCGCATCGTCTCGTACCTGTCGGCGCCCGCCAGCGGCCGGGCTCCCGTGCTGATTTCATACATCGCCACGCCCAGGGCGTAGATGTCTGTCCGCACGTCAAAAACATTATCGCGGATCAGCTCCGGCGCCATGTAGCTCGGCCGACCGGTCCGCCGGCCGGTATCTTTCAACTTTTCCGCTTGCGACACGGCCACGCCAAAATCGATCAGCTTCGCGTGGCCCGTCCCGTCCACTAATACATTCTTCGGGCAAATGTCGCGGTGGATCAAGCCCGTTCTGTGGATGTACGCAAGCCCGTGGGCGATTTGGCGTATGATCGAAAGCCGCCGTCCGTGCAGAAGCGGGCTCTGCTTGTGGATCAGCCACGCCAGGCTCGGGCCGTCGATGTACTCCATCACCACGTAGAACGCGCCCGACTCGCACCCGAACTCCAATGTACGCACCACGTTACGGTGGTTCAACTCAACGGCACGCTCGCCCTCCCATTGCCTGCCGGGCTGGTCGCTCAGCCTCCGAGCAACGCGGGCGGCGCTGTCCTTGAGTATCTTGATCGCAACCGCACCGTCGTCCGCCGCACGCCCCGACGCCTTGTAAACCACCGACATCGGGCCCTCCGCGACGGGCTCTCCGATAGTCCGATAAACTCCGAAAATCTCGCTGTGGGCCTCGCTTTTGAGCATTCTTGCCAGCTTCGAAAGAATACCCACAACGTGCCTCTCGGGGGACGATAGGAGAGCATCGGAAAACACCGCCGGCCACACGGGAATCCCGTCTTCACACCGGCCGATGTCGTCCCAACTACCACGCTCCATTATAGCGCTCTCACCGCCGGAATGCAAGCAATAAAGCCACCCTTTCAGAGCAAAATGAACGTTGAATCCGCGCACGCAAAACAGTACGATAAGCAGACTCATGAAAGCGCAAATGCATCCAAAATGGGAAGCAAACGCACTCCAAACACTCGGGCCCGCATCAGACATGTTGCGCGCGGCTATCAATGAACTCGCACGCGCGCGCCATCCGCGTGCACAAAAGCTCGCGCCAAACGTACAAGCAGCGCTCGCCAAGTGTCATGGAAGTGACATCGACGTCGCACGGCTGTACCATGCTCTACGCACCTACTACACAGTGACCGTGCTGGAAACTGCCAAACTCCTCGCACCGCATGCCAATGTCGTAGCAGGAACCGGCGCCGAAGAGTACGCGGCCGCATGGCCCGAAAAATCAGCCACGCTGAACCTCCTCCGCCGGCATTGTCGGCTGTTCGTAGAGGCGGCGTTGACAGACGGCCAACCACACGACCTCTTCCGGGCGCTCTACGAAGCGCTCTTCCCGCGCGAACTCCGGCACGCCAACGGAGAGTACTACACCCCCGGATGGGTCGCGCGCCTCACCCTCGACCGCGTCGGATTTTCCGGCCGGGAAAAACACCGCCTGCTCGACCCCTCATGCGGCTCCGGAGTCTTCCTCATCAACGCACTTCACCGCGTCAAAAAGCGCGGGCTGGAATCCCTTGACAACATTTTCGGCTTCGACATCAACCCCCTCGCCGTGCTCACCGCGCGAGTGAACATCCTCGCGTGCCTCGGCGAGCAGGCCCGCCGCACGCGCAAAATACCAAACGTCTTTCGGCGCGACTGCATCCTCGACGACCCCGCGCCCACCGACCCCGACCGGCCATTCGAATTCGTCGTCGGCAACCCCCCGTGGGTGCTGTGGGACAACCTGCCGGCAACTTATCGCGAGCAAACCGCCCAGCTCTGGAAGCGCTACGGCCTCTTCAACCTGCCGGCCGCACAGGCCCGGCTCGGAGGCGGCAAAAAAGACCTCGCAATGCTCTTCACCTACGCCGCCGTCCACAAGCACCTCGCGCCCGGCGGCCGAATCGCATTCGTCATCAACCAAGCCATACTCCAGAGCGTCCGGGCCGGCGCCGGATTCCGAAGATTCAAAATCGGAGACACCGGCGCCGACCTCCAGGTGGTGCACTTCGACGACCTCACCGCCCTGCGCCTCTTCGACGCAGCCGCGCGGCCCGGCATAATCGTAATGCAAAAAGGCCCGCCGACAACCTACCCCATTCCATACACCATCTGGACGCCAACCGCAGAGGCAACCGGATTCTCGCAGGACAAAAAATTCGCGCGGCCCGTATCGCCCGCCCACCTTGACAGCCCGTGGGAGA
>JABMSA010000570.1 GCA_013202185.1 Planctomycetota bacterium | reverse complement strand
GATGTGGATCGGCGAGCACGATTCGGACATTGCGGCCTGGCTGCACCATACCACGCCGGCGATGGTTCAGCGGACATATGCGCACCTCCGGCCCCACGGCCGGGAGCACTTGGCAAAGAACCGCGAGAGCGTGCGCACAATGCGTTCACATCTCATCAAGAAGGCCCTTGGGCACAATGCATAAGACGTGGCTGTATCAGGAGTTAGGGCGAGTGGCGGAATGGCATACGCGATGGACTTAAAATCCATTGGGCCTAACAGCCCTTGCGGGTTCGAACCCCGCCTCGCCCACCAGATGATGCGGCCGTCGCCTGCCTGATGATGTGATGCCCCTCCCACGCGGGCGGCCTTCATAACCGGATGTCAATACTCCGACGCTCGGCACTCACAATTCATAGTCCTCGCTCTTGTAGCACCCGAGTATCTCGCCGTAGTAGATGACGTGGTAGTCGCCGTTGGGGTAGCATCCCTTGTTGATCTCGGGATCGAGCAGTTGCGGAAGGACGTGGTTCTTGTGCGCGATGCGGCATTCGAAGTGGACGACGCATTCGTCGATGTAGCTGGCCGACACCTGCTTGCCGGGCACGGGGGTGAGGTTTTTCTCCTTGAACTTGTCGGCGTCGCGGCCGGAGACGGTGCCGCAGTAGGTGGCGACGTCGGCCATGTCGGGCGGCGGCAGGTTGACCGTGAAGCTGTCGGCCTCTTCGATGAACTTGTATGTGTGCCGCGACGGCCTCACGAGCACGAGCATCATGGGCTTGCCCCAGATGATGCCGTATGTGGCCCAGCCGATTGTCATCACGTTTGGCCGGCCGGCGCGGTTGTTGGCCACGAGGAGCGCGCCGTAGCTGCCGATCACCTCCGTGGTAAGCTTCATTGCGTCGGTGTAGTCAACTTGCACCTTGTTCATCGTGTTGCCTCCGTGTGCATGATGTTTGTGCGGCCGGTTGCGGACCGAATTATGTGTGTTGCTTCTTGAAGCGTTTGCTTGCGCGCTTGAGGAACGAGCGTTCGCGCCAGGTGAGGGACTTGATGCCTTTGCTGTTGACCTTCGCGAGCAAATGGTCAACCTGCTCGCGGATCTGCCGGTCGGTTTCGCGCACGCGGTTGGTGCGGCGCATGGCTCTGCGACGCATGGTGCTGCGAAGGGTCCATCGGTAGCGGATGAAGAGGAAGCCGGCCGCGAGCCCGGCGACGTGCGTGATGTAGGCCACGCCGGAGTCTTTGTTGCCCATGAATGCGGCCATCACCTCGAGGCCGGCCAGCAGCCAGATGAAGTGCTTGGCCTTCATCGGGTAGACCATGAAAAAACGGAGAGTGCGGTTTGGGAAGAGGCTGCCGTAAGCGGCGAGCACGCCGAGTATCGCACCCGAGGCGCCGATGACGGGTATGCTCCCCTCGCCGCTGAGGATCATGACCACGCAGCTTACCATGGCCGCCACGATGCCGCACCCGAAGTATAATATCCCGAAACGTTTTTGCCCGAGCGCGCGCTCCACCTCCGGAGCAAACATTCCAAGAATGAACATGTTGAAAACGATGTGCAGCGGGTTGTCCAGCGAATGGAGGAACATGTAGGTCACGGGCTGCCACAGGCTCAGGCTTCTGCCGAGGACCTTTTCGGGCACGAGGCCCAGCGCGCGGATGATCGGATCGGGGTCGCCGGCGCCGAGAGTTGAGGCGGAGAACGATCTGGACAACGAATGCGGCGATGGTGGCGAGGAGAATCCCTCTGGTAAGCGGCGGCAGGCCGAAGAAAAATTGCCGCGGAGACCAGCGCCTGCCCATCCGCTGAGGATCTTCCCAGGTTTCTCTCGTCATTTGTGCGTCTCTGTGTTCCTCTGACATGGCAGGCGGCGATGAGATGCCGCGCGCCCTGCGCCGGCGGTTACGTCGGGAAGAGCATCGACGACATGAATTCCTGCTGGAAATCGGGCCGCCCTGCCAGCTCGATGTATTCGACCTCTTTGGATATTTTCTCGGCCTCGGCCCGAAGCTCCCTGGCGGCGAGCACCATCCGGGCACCGGTCGCAGCCGCGTTGCCGACGAACGCGATTCTCTCCGACGGGATGTCCGGCAGCAGCCCGAGCTGCTTGGCCATTGATCTTCGGATGAAATTACCGAAGGCCCCGGCAAGATAGACCTCGTCGATGTCGTCTGCCGCAAGGCCCATCACCGACAGCAGAATCTGTATGCCTGCGCGCATCGCGCCCTTGGCGAGTTGCACTTCGCGCACGTCGCGCTGGGTGAGCACTATGTTCTTGCCGTTATCAGTTTTATCGGCATCGACAAGCACGAATTCATTGCCGGCCTCGCTCTCGACTACTCGCCGTTTCAGGAAATCGGGCAGCTCGGCCTCGCCGACGTCGATGATCCTGCCGGTGTAGTCGACTACTCCGGTGCGCACCATCTCGGCTACGGAATCGATGAGGCCGGTGCCGCAGATGCCCCGCGGAGGAGCATCAGCGATGGTCGTTACGCGCACGGCCTTGTTGAAGACCACCTTGTCGATGGCGCCGCCCGCGGCACGCATGCCGTGCTGGATGCGTGCGCCCTCGAACGCCGGCCCCGCCGCGGTAGAGCAGCTTATGACGCGGTCTTTCGTCGCCAGCACAAGCTCGCCGTTGGTGCCGATGTCGATCGCCAGGCGAACGCCGTCGCCGTGGATCATGCCCGTTGCCAGGATCACTGCTACGGTGTCGCCGCCGACGAATCCGGCGATGTTGGGCGAGGTGTAAACGTTGCCGAACGGGTTGATGCTGATGCCGATGTCCGAAGCATTTACGTTGGCGGCCTCGCGCAGAACGGCGGCAAACGGCGCCTGCGCCACCTTCCGCGGGTCGACGGCCAGGAAGATGTGGTTCATCGTCGTGTTGCCGACGGCGGCCAGCTCGTAAATCTGCTCGGGCGGCACGCTTGCCTTCTCGCACAGCTCGGCTACGATCTCGTTGACGCAGCCGATGATCCTTTCGTGCAGCTCCTGCAGGCCGTGCTCGTTCTCGCTGATGTAGGAGAGCCGGCTCACGACGTCGTCGCCGCGCGACACCTGCGGATTCATCCGCGAGGCGGTCAGCTTCGATTCGCCCGTGACGAGGTCGACGAGTATCCCTACAACGGACGTTGTGCCGATGTCGATCGCCACGCCGTGGCAGGCGCCTGTGGTGTCGCCTTTTTCGATAGTGATGATCTCGTCGTTCTCGAGCACGACGGTAAACTCGTTGTTGTGCTCGTCGAGCAGGCGTGGGAGCGTGCGAATCAGGGGCAGCCGCGCGATCGGGTTGGTCGTGACGTCTGCCAGGCAGCCCTTGAGGCGATCGAGGTCGCACCGGGCATCCTCGAGCGTGGGCTCGGGCACGGTAACGAATATTTTTCTGAACGTCGGGTTGATCGCGACGTCGCGCTTGATGCCGTCGACGAGAATCTTCTGGCCGAAGAAGCGTGCGTCTTGCGGCACCTCGACGACCGCTGCTTCGGTGAGGCGATTCTGGCAGGCGAGCCGCCAGCCGGATCTCAGCTCGCCGTCGGAGAACGCCTCGCGGTCGGCATCGGTGGGCTCGGGGCGGCCCGAGACGACGGTCACGCGGCACTTGCCGCATGCGCCCTTTCCGCCGCAGGGTGTCTCGAGAACGATCCCCGCCTTGCCGGCGGCCTCGAAGATCGTTGTGCCGGGCAATACGTGAACGGCCCGGCCCTCCGGCTGAAAAATGATTTTGATTGTCTGGTCGATGTTACTCACCTGATGTTCGGCCCTCGCACTGAGCAGGCTTCCTGTCACACGCGCAATTTTATCAGCAGCACTGATATGTATCAATGAATTTCGGGCGGTGTGCTGCGCCCTGGGTGCGTAGTTGTCCGGTGGGCGGTGGCCGCCGCAAGCGCACTTCATTCGAAGTTCTTACTTGACACAGCCATTTTCATGATGTATAATTGTGCAGTGAGCGTGCAGGGCATCGCACGGAAGCCGAATCCCCCGGCGCTCGAGGCGTACATGAAACTCGATGAATTTGCTCCTGCCGGATGCAACTTTGGCCGTGGCATTGTAGAGACGGGCCGGTGGCCCGTCTGAGACGCCCCACCGGGGCGTCTCTACACGAAGACGACAACAATTCATTGAATTGCATATGGTACGAAACGTAACACCTCAGAACTTGCCACACGGAAAACGAAAGGAGATGATCAGATGAAGAACAGCATCGCACACAGGACAGTTACACGAATGTTTGTGGTCTTCGCGCTGGGGCTTGTGTTCGTGGCCGCAGCGGGCGTAGCGCGCGGCGGCACCACAGAGCGCGTAAGCGTCGCATCCGACGGGACCCAGGCCAACGATGATTCATGGCGGCTCTCCATCAGCGCCGATGGCCGCTTCGTGGCGTTCGATTCGGTAGCAACCAATCTGGTCGCGGGCGATACGAACGGACGGCACGAGGTTTTCGTGCACGACCGCCAGACAGGCCAGACTGCTCGAGGCTGTCCTTCGTGACAGCTTGATGAGGGGATTGTCCGCACGCTCTTAAGCCCCAACGGGGCGTACTATGAAAGCCCAGGGCAAAGGCGCAGCCGCGTCCAGCGGCTCGCCGCCGCCCTGGGTTGCGTTGTCCAAATCGATTGAGCCCTGAAGGGGCGGTCTAGCCCTGAGCCTCATACATGTGGGAGCGTTCGCCAGTTCCTCCGAAACGCTAGACCGCCCCGTTGGGGCTATCTTCTTGTTGTCACACTTACCCAGGGCGTTGCCCTGGGCT
>JABMSA010000569.1 GCA_013202185.1 Planctomycetota bacterium | reverse complement strand
TGCCGTGCTTCGCCGCGTAGTCCATGACCAGCAGCGCAACCCCCAGCACAACAAAGACGATCGCGACAATTACTATCAGAGCTTTCATCATTTTACTCATATACCTTCCTCCTTTGATAACTACAACAATCCTCCCAGGGGATGTGTCGTCACGTTATCGCTTGCGTTCAATCTTCTTTTGATCGCCGTTGCGCTCGATCAATATGGCGGCGGCTTCGCGAAGCTGCCGAAAACCCTCGGGCGACAGCCTGCCGTAGCGGGCGGTGCCTGCGTCGGCGCTGTACTTCGTGACAACGTCGCCGTCCAGATTCAGATAATGGTCGATGAACCCCTCCAGTTGGCCGCTGGTGAGCTTCAGCCGCTTGCGGAGAAGCTCGAGATACTCGACGTCCTGCTCGGCGCGCCGGTAGGCCTTCAGGCGCATCGAGTGATGGATGGTGGCCGGGCCGTCGGCGTTTTTCTCGAAGATGAACAGCCCGAGCTGGTCGGCCTTCCTGAGCGCCGAGCCGTCCTTGTTGACGGTCTGCCACGGAACCACGCCCTTGGCGCCGTTGCGGTAGGCATCGAGGACCCAGGCGTGTATGGTGCGGTTTGTGTCTTCGACCTTGTTGCTGGATCCGTAGACCCATATCTCCTCGCCGCTCCTCTCGGCCCTGTCGGCGATCAGGCGCCGGTAATTCTGAAGGACGCCCCAGTTGACTACCCACAGGTCGGCCTTCCCTCGCAGTTGGGCGCGGTCGAACTGCGGCCGGGAGATGTCGATGCGATAGTTGATCGGTACCGGGCACCGCTCGCCCTTTGCCTTCTGCACGAGATCGCCGTAGTAGGCGAGCGCGCGATAGTCCCAATACTCGGTCGGCTCGTCGAGTGTCCACGGGTTGCGCGGTGCATCGTCGAGTTTGCCTTTGTTGTTGAGGTACACCTGGAAGCCGGTGTGCGTCCAGCCCTCGCGGCGGGCGACCGCGATGAAGTCGCCCATGACGTTTACGAACGTCCGCGCGTATGCGGGCCTTTTGTTGAAGGCGTCGTAGGCGTCGGGATCTCCGTTGAAGTAGGCGCGCACGTTCAACGGCCAGCTCTCGTGGAACGTAAGATAAAACCCGGGCGCCGGGATCGGCCCGCGGTGGCCTTCCCTGAAACACCTGCCGGAGAGGTAAGGGCCGAACACCGAAATAAAGTCGTCCCAGTAAGCACGCTCCGCTCCGGGCGATATGTTATTGTAGCGGCGCTCGTTCATGCGGCGGCCGTTTGCCATTACCATATCCATATTGCACTTGCGCGCCCCGGGCGCGGCGGTGCGGTGCGAGTAGTGGAGGATGTTGCAGTGAACGCGATGATCGTACGCGATCTTCTGCATCCGATAGAATTCGCTCGCCTTGTCGGGCAGGCCGTAGCTGTTCATCTCACACAGGAAGCTCGCCCGGCGCGGAATGGCGAAGTTGCGAACCGCCAAGTTGATCGGAACCCTCCTGCCGTCGGAGACCGACAGCTCGCCCTGCACGGTGTTCCTCGTTTCGTCAAACGGCACGAACACGTCCACAAACACCGATGCACAGCGATCGTTCGACAGCTCCAGGCCATCCAGCGCCACGAGCGGATCCGGAATGCGGCCGGCCGCCGATTCAACGTAGAGCGCCCGATGCATCTCCGTTCGAATGCCCGGGATGTTGCACCGAAGCTCAACCCGGCCCATGCCCTTCAGCAACGCCTGGAAGCCCACCACCTCGCCGCGCGCCGCCGCAAGGCATATCGTGCCGCCATCGAACACCGCGTTTAGTGTACGGTAGCCCCGCGGGAGGTCGCCCACCGGATTGTCGCGGGCGTCATACTTGTCGGTGACGGGTATCGCGTAGATGTGCCGGTCCTTCAGCTTCACTTTCTGGAATTGGGCGATCTTTGGGAAGCTCAACGATTCAGGTTTCGGAACGGTTCCGGCAATCGTGACGACCCTCGAGCGCCTGCCGATGCGATTGACCGTCCGCACGGCAATTGTTACTTTCTGCCCCGGCTCGAGCGGCAGATCGCGGATGGGAATGGATTGTGTTTCGCCCGGCCGAACGAACGGGATGTTCCACCTCGGCAGCGGCTCGCCGTTGACGCGCACCTGGTAGGCGAATCCGCGCCGTGGTGCGCGCAGCGACAACCGAAGACTGCCCGGGTCGCCCTTGTCATTCAGCTCCAGCTCGCCCGGCGGCTGAGGGTCGGGCTCCGTGCCGCCCAGCGTAAGCAGCAGATACGGCCGCCTCGCTTTTTCCTCCCGCGCGAAAATCCTTGGGTTGCGGGAGTAGTCGCAGCGCACCTCGTGCAGTGTGATGCCGTAGGCCGCGCCTATGGCGTTGGCGTGGATGAGATCGGGATCCACTCGCCAGTGGTAGGCGCCGTTTTTCACGGTGCTCTCCGCCTGGCACACGAGCGAAAAGCCGTTGCCACCGGTGACGGCAGGGAACCGCGCACCGGGGCGTCCCCAGCCTTCAAAAGCCTGCTTGCCCGAGGTGAGAGCGCTCGACCTGTATTCGTCCCAGTCGGCCTGGATTGTCGACAGGGTGACCTCTTCAATTGCAAACTCAGCCTTGCCGCACACGAGCACGGCCGACTTTACCAGCCGCCCCGCCGGTGCCTGCGTGTCGAACGCAAGTACGACGAGGTGCTGGTTGCCCTTGATGCGGATTCGCGGCTTTCTTCCGTGGTTGAGGTGATACTCGTTCTTCACGAGGATGATCGAATTGTCGCGCGTGACATCGACGCGCACTTCAGCGGAAATTGAAGGGGCGGCTGTCAGTGCGGTCACGAGTACCAGCGCTGTTGCGAAACATCTCATCTGTTGGGTCCGCTATCCCTGCTCTTTGCGGCACTTCTTGCAGTGACCGTGGATTTCGAGTTGGTGGGTTGTGGGTGTGAAGGCGTACTTCCTGCAAATCTGGTCTTGCAGCCGTTCGATGTCGTTGTTGCGGAATTCCTCGATCTTGCCGCATCCCAGGCACAGGAGGTGATCGTGATGCTTGTGGCCGTAGATGTGCTCGTAGTGGCAGTGCCGCTCGCCAAACACTTCCTGCCTGAGCAGGCCGCCTTCGACGAGCAAGGCGAGGGTGCGGTAGAGCGTGGCCTTCGAAACATCGAGGTTTTTCTCGCGCATCCGTTGGAGCAGCCCGTCGGCCTGGAAGTGCTCGTGGCTCGCGAAGACCTCTCGCATGACGATTCTGCGCTGGCGGGTGAACTTCAGCCCGCGCTTGTGCAGGTAAGATGCAAGCTTTGCCTCGTGATCGTTCACGATGCGCTCCGTGGAAGCGTTAATGCTGCACAACGGTCTTCACGGCCGCCCGCCATCCGTCGAGGAGTTTCTTGCGGTCGTCTCCGGCCAGCTCGGGCTCGAAGACCCGCTTGACGCGCCGAAGGTCTTTCAGCTCGTCGGCGCTCTCCCAGAATCCGCACGAGAGGCCGGCGAGGAATCCAGCGCCCAGGGCGGTCGTCTCGATATTGTCCGGCACTTCCACACGCAGGCCCAGCATATCGGCCTGGAACTGCATGAGGAAGGAGTTTGCCGAGATGCCGCCGTCGGCCTTGAGCGACGTGAGCTTGAGGCCGACGTCGCGCGAGGCTGCCTCCACGAGGTCGCACACCTGGTATGCGATGGCCTCGAGCGTGGCCCGCACAACGTGTGCGCGCGTGCTTCCCGGGGTGAGGCCGAGCAGTGCGCCCCTTGCGGCCATATCCCAGTACGGTGCGCCCAGGCCCGTGAAGGCCGGCACGAGGTAAACGCCGCCGGTGCTTGCGACGCTCTCGGCTATGACTTCGGTTTCGTGCGGCGCGCGAATGATTTGCAGGCCGTCTCTGAGCCATAGAACAGCCGATCCGGCGGAGAATATCGAGCCCTCGAGCGCGTAGGCGGCCTGGCCCGTGGGGCCGCAGGCGAGCGTTGTGAGCAGGCCGACGTCCGAATCGTACCGTTCCTTGCCGGTGTTGATGAGCAGGAAGCATCCGGTTCCGTAGGTGTTCTTGCTGTCGCCGGGTTTTACGCATCCCTGGCCGAAGAGCGCCGCCTGCTGGTCTCCGGCGATTGCGTGGATATCCAGCTCATCGCCCAGAACCGAGGCAACGCACGTGCCGAACAGGCCCGATGATGGCCTGACTTCCGGCAGCATTACGCGGGGGATGTTGAAGAGCTCGAGCAGCCCGGCATCCCATTGAAGCGTATCGATGTTGTAGAGCATCGTGCGGGAGGCGTTGGTGATGTCGGTTGCGTGGACTTCGCCGCCGGTGAGGTTCCAGAGGATCCACGAGTCGACCGTGCCGAAAGCGATGTCCCCGTTTTCGGCGCGTTCCTGCAGATCGGGCACGTTGTCGAGGAGCCAGCGTATCTTGGTGGCGGAGAAGTACGGATCGATGCGGAGGCCCGTCTTGTTTCGGATACTTGTTGCGTGCCCGGCGGCATCGAGGCTGCGGCAGATGTCTTGCGTGCGGCGGCACTGCCACACAATTGCGTTGTGCACGGGTTCGCCGGTTGCGCGGTCCCAGAGGATCGTGGTTTCGCGCTGGTTGGTGATGCCGAT
>JABMSA010000568.1 GCA_013202185.1 Planctomycetota bacterium | reverse complement strand
GTTAAGGACTACGCGCAGGTTGTACACGAGGGAAACTGGCGCGCGGCTATGGCCGTCCTTGGACAACTCAGCGTCAAACTTATGGCAGGCAAAGCCTATGGTTCTGATCCAAACAGTATCGAGATACCTCGTTTTATCGACGCGTTAGGACTGCATCACGCAAAGATTAGCCACGATCACCATCCCAATGGGGAAACACTGAAGACGGTTACCAAGGTAGCGGCTTCGCTCTACAAGAAAACGCCTGAATGGGCAATTTCGCGGGTATATGAAAAGTTCTCCAGGGCTCGGCAACGGGAACCGCGCAGTCCCAATCCGGACCCTGTGTACACATACGCCGCCGGACGCTGCTTCTCGACGTCTGAGCAGATATCTCTGTTTACAGATTGCATGGCAAGGCGTTTTAAGGAAAGGATCAGCAACTACTACCGTACACCATCAGCGACAAGCCTCGGAATGAACAATTGGTGCAGAGCCTTGCAACTGATTCTGCGATTGAATGACGAAGCCGTTCTCTACATCGACCAGGAAAAAGCTCATTCCTTGGCTGAGCACCTCCAACTACTCTTGGACATAGAAATAGAGAGAGTCCAGAACAGGGAAAAGAGCCCGGGCGTTTCAGGTCCTTATAAACATGCAATGCTGACGATCTTCTACCTTCTCAGGTTTCGGGCCCTCTACGAGAACGGAGGCTTTCTTGCAGACCGGGACACAGATGGGGCCACAGCGTGCAAAATAAAGGAAAACCTTCAGTCCACGAATGAGGGGAAATGGCGGTGGTTCACACGAACTGCTGAGCACGATAAGGGACAATCGCTTCAATCATCCCTGCTTAACTTTCTCCAAAGCGAAGCAACTTCAATTGATCTGGAGCTTATGTTAGAAGGCGAAGAAAACCAGGGCAATGATGAATGATGACCACCACCAACTTCTTTGCCTGTGGGATAATCCCGGCGAGGCCGTCAGTTCACACCAACTCCGGGACGCCTACAAGCAGCGCACCAATCTTGCCAAGAGCGACGACTTCGACTCTCGATTCCGTCTGCTGATCTCATCTGGCCTGGTCGAACGTGCCGGGGGCGGATGGAAACTGACCAAGCGGGGCGTGAAGGAGCGCAAGCGACAACCGGAGCTTCCCCTCAAGGTGGCGGATCGGCACGAACAGCCTCAAATGCCTGAGCCCCCTCAGCCCCAGCCCGGGCCTCCTCGCCGTCCAGACACGCAGACCGCGCGTTCAACAGTGACCATCGGTCGAAGAACTTCGCGTGAGGAGTTGGCTCGCCCCGAGGGTGAACAGACCGTTCCCTCCTCGCCCGACTGCGATGTCTTCCGCCGTCTTCTCGCCTACTACATCGACTGCGTGCGCATGGATGAACGCCCGAGAACCGTTATGTATGGGAGCGACTACAACCGCAGGTTCATAAGCCTACCGATTAGTCGCCGATGGTGGGCGAAGTCGGCCAACGAGGAAATCGAGGTCGAGACACACATCATCGAGTCTCAGAGCCAGTTCGTTCGACAGGTGGCTCAGTCCCAGGGAGAGGAGCTGTTCGTCGGCTATCCTCTCTTCATGAGGAGCCCGAAGAACGAGGACCAGGCCTCCCTCATCGCACCCATCTTCTGTATTCCGGCAAGCGTCGAGCAGGATGGGCTTACGCTCAAGCTCACACTGGATTTTGCAGACGCGGACGTGAACGCCGAATGGCTCAAGTACCAGTTCAAGACCAACGACGTGCGCCGGGCTTTCCTGCAGCAGTGTGGCCTGCTCGATCCGTGGCCGAACGACGGTGACGGCGATGACAGCACGGCACTGGAGGACTTCCTGGACCTGGAGTCCGGTGCGGTGGCGGTCCGGACCTTCTGCGGCGATAAAGTTGTGGGAGGCGGGATTGCTCCGGAACATCTTCGGCCTATCGGCGACTTCGAGCACGTTGAATCGGGCATCCACAACGGCGCTGTCCTTTACGCCGCCAAGCGCCTGAGATACAGCGCGGGCCTCCTCAAGGAACTCCGCACGATTCTGAATCGTTCCAGCGATGACGATCTCAGGAGGTCCGCCCTCCGGCACCTTTTCGCCTTGCAGGCTCCTCGCAGTTCGGAGGAGACAGACGATGCCCCAGACGACGATTTGAAGCCGGTCCCATTCCTCCAGTTCAACCACGAACAAGAGAAGGCGGTCGAAGCCGCACTCACGAACGGTCTTACTGTCATCACCGGGCCGCCGGGCACAGGCAAGTCGCAGGTTGGTGCGAATATCATCGCCAACCTTGCCATTCGAGGCCGAACCGCCGTGTTCGCCAGCCGCAATCACAAAGCCATCGACGCCGTTGTGCCACGCACGAATAATCTTGTCCAGGAAGGCACAGTTATCCACAGAGCCAATAATTCTGCGACCGGAGAATCGTTCACATGGCAAGACGCCATTCGCCAGCTCCTCGCCCAACCCCCAACTCCACCGGTTGCACAGGACGAGTATCGCCGGCTTGAGAACGACATGCGTCGGCTCCTGGATCGGAGGGGGCACCTGCTCAGCGTCGCCGAACTGTGGACGACAACCGAAAGAGAACTCGGTCAGGCTGTCGAGGAGTGGGACAGAAGAACAGAC
>JABMSA010000043.1 GCA_013202185.1 Planctomycetota bacterium | reverse complement strand
CCACCACCAGCCCATGCGGATTAAGCACACCGTCCTGAACAAATGCCCCCAGCGCCGGACGCCCGCCCTTGCGGCCGATCGAATCCGCCGGTTTCCCCTCAGTCGTGAACACCTGCACCTGGTGGTCGGGTTTCTGCACAGTCACATAGAGCTGGCCCTTGTCGTCCGAGGTGACGCCAAAGGCGTCCTGCAGGTCCTTGATGACGGTCTTCACGGTGCCGGCGGTCGGGTCGACCGCCAGGATGTTGCGGCGATCACTGACCACATAGACCAGCGTATCGCTCACAGCCCGAACGAAGCGCGGCTTGTCCACGTCGATGAGTTTGATGACTTTGCCGGTCTGCGCGTCCAGAACGGCCAGGAAGTTCATCTTCATCGGGGTCATGTCGGCCTCGAACGCCTTCTCGATGAAACGGCGGTTCGCCTGGGCGAGATCGTCCGCAGACAGCTTGGCCGCATCGGGTGCGAGCGTGGTGCTGTTGAGCAGGCTATTCAGGACCGTTACCACATTGTCGCGAACATCCGGCGTGTAGTAGTTCGGTGAGCCGCAGGCTTCGTCGATGCTGACCTGGGGATTATTGTCGAACCACCACGTCAGGCGCTGCTTGCTCCAGTCCCCGAGCTTCTCGCGTATGGTCTTGGCGAGGCCGTCGTCCTTGTAGATCTTCTGAAGCAAAGGCTTCCAGTCTTTTACGTCGGCGCGGCGGAAGAACGCAGCCGAGCAGGTGATGTAGAGCTTGCCGTTCCTCGCGTCCATGCCTTCGATCCGGTCGGGCATGCCAGCCGGGTTGTCCCAGATGGCGCTGATGGGCAGAGTGGCCGAGTCCTTGCCTTTCCAGGAACTGTAGCTGCCGGTCTTGGCATCGAGCCGGTAGATCAGGCTGGCCCACTTGTCGACGTAGACAATGCCGCCGTCCACGGCCACAACCTCGGCGCCGCCCATGCCGCCGTGGGTGTGCTTCCACTGGACGTTGCCCTGGAGATCGCAGGCCAGCAGGGCTTTTCCGGCTTCAGCACCGGTCCAGCCGAGATAGACCTTTTCGCCGTCGGTCGCGCAGGAGAACGGCACGCCGTGATCGCCGCCCCAGTTGGAGGTGAGCGAGCAGTCCCAGGGCGCGCTGCCGCCGTTGCAGGCCCAGCCGCGCAACCGCAGGCCGATGCCCTTGTGCGCGATGGCTTTCCAGGTGTACGTGCCCGGCTCCACGGGCTGGCCCGCGGTGCGCCAGTACGGGGTGGTCAGGCCGTCCCACTTGACCTCGTGCTCGCCCTTGGCGAAGAACGCGCAGTTCAGGAGTTGGCGCGCGACCGTGCCGTCGGCGCCATAGAGATTGAGCGACACGTAGCCGTCGAACGGCATGGCGAACCGCAGCGGCTTGAACCCGGGCAGCTCCTTGCTCAGGATCAGCCCCGTCCAGTTCACGACCGGCAGGCCCGCCTCCATCGTCACGGCGAACTCGCGGCCGTCGGAGAGACGGATGGGCCGGGGCTTCAGGTTGCCCGTCTTCTCCAGTGTGGCATACCCCCAGCACCCCGGGCCCTGGAAGGTGAAGACGCGGTCGATCTGAACGCCGGGCTTGAAGATATCCTTCATGGTGATGCGGCCAAACATGCCTGCCGTGAAGTTCGGCTCCAGCGTCATGACCATCCGGGCTCCGGGCTTGAGCGGCTGTTTGTCGGCGGTCAGGAGGCTCCAGGGAACCGCCAGTTCCTGCACGTAGCCCTTGCCGTCGGCATCCACCGCGAAAACCTGCTGCACGCCCTGCAACTTGGCGTCGGGGATGCTGCCTTCGTTGAACTGCTGGCCGAATTGGACGCTCACCACATCCTCGCCGTCGCGGTACTTCCAGCAGTCCCAATGGGCCGTGCGCTCTTTGCCCGCCGCATCGGTCGTGACGGTGCGGAACTGCAGGCAGTCGCCCGCGAAGCCCATGTCGCCTTTCACCCCCGGGTTGTTGAGCGGGGTCGGATCCTTCCAGCGCGCCAGCAGGTACAGGTTTTCGGCGTCGTACATGGCGTGGAACCACTGGCTGTACTGGTCGCGGAGGTTCTCGACGTCGCTGCAGGTGAAGATACCGCCGGAGAGATCCCAGTCATCGAACTTGCCGTCGACTGCGACCTTGCCCGGCGCGGGCAGGACTTTCATGCCGATGTTTTCGGTTTCCGTGGCGAACGCCGAAGCACACAGCGCACATGCGATAACGAGCAGCAGGTTTCTCATGAGCAGTTTTCCTTTCACATTTCCTTTCACATCATCTGATCGGTCAGATCGGTCAGATCCGTCTGATCCGTCGGGTTACTCGAATTTCACTTCGCCCCAGTTCCTTGGTTCCATTTTCAGCTCGAATACATCGTCGTCTACGATGCCGGTTGACTGGTTGCTCCAGAAGGTGCGAAGCGTGGTCTGCTTGCCCTCGTTGCCGTGGGTCACGCCGAAGTCGCCCGTGGTCGCGAAGCCGGGGGTCAGTTTCAGCCCGAGCGACGCCAGCGGGATGGCCGCCTCGACAAGATAGCCATCGTTGCGCTTGCGGACTTCGATCTTCGTATCCTTGAGCACCTCGACGCTGTCGACGACGTAGCCCTCGACGACGCCGGAGCTGAAGCTGCGCGAGTTCTCGCCCTTGCGGTCGGGCGCGACGGGACGGAAGAGAACTGCTGTAGCAGTCCCCCCGAGGTTGCCGATCGACAGGCGCACGTCGCCGGCTGCGGCATCGCCGCGCTTGCGGTTGACGTTGGGAGAGAGGGCGATCTGGAAATCAACGGTGTCGCCGCAGGTGTACATGTATTCGGGGACGTCCGCGCCGTTGAGCCAGGGGGTGGAGTCCTTGACCTCCCAGCCGATGTAGAGGTGCGTGTCGTCCCACGCGGCCATAGTGGTGACGGCGGCGTTTCTCTGCCGACTGTACTGCAGGCTTTCCGCATCGCCGAAATCGCGGTTGAGGTCGCCGGTGAAGGCGTTGATGGTCTTCTTGTGGATAGCCAGGCTCTTCGGCTTCGCTTCGGCTTGTCGTCTGCGGCCGGCCGCGAGTTCGGCTTCGAGCGCTTCGGCCTTGTTGATCGTGAGGCTGCCGCTTGCGAGGTCTTTGATCGTGTCGAACCCGACCGCCTCGATGCTCCAGTTGGCAAGCTTGCCGGCCTCGATGTAGATGCGTCCGTCGGGTGCCAGGATGAACGAGCCGCCGAAATCTTCGCCGCCAAGGCCGGGCGGGATATCAT
>JABMSA010000567.1 GCA_013202185.1 Planctomycetota bacterium | reverse complement strand
CGCCTTGTCCAGTGCCGTAGGCACGGCTGAAGCTAGCCCAGCGTTTCAACGCTGGGGCCATTGTTGCTGCAAAAGAAGCGTTCCGGGGAAACTTTTCGCAAGAAGTTCTCTCCCAATCGTGCTCGTCTCACCGCCCAAGACGGCTGTCATTGAGCGATTGATCTCGACGAGCGTCGTCGCTCGTCGCCCTGCCTTCCCAGGCAGGCGCATCCTTGCAGAAGGCGAACTTTCGTTGAATTGCCGCTATTAAACGCCTATAATGGAGGCGACTGTCATTCACACGGTTCCGAAGGCTTTCTGGGAGTTCGCACAACTTGACGCAAGAATCGTTTTTCTTCGTTTCTGACGTGCATATTGCCCCCGGCGACGAGGGGCGGGTGAGGCATTTTTCAGGTTTTCTCAACACGATTGAGCAGAAGAAGGCGGATCGCCTCTATATACTCGGGGATTTGTTCGATTATTGGGTGGGGCCGGGCCACGAGGAGCAGTCGGAGTATCGCGCGGTTCTCGAGAAAATCCGCGACGTGACCGACTCGGGCGTGGAGGTCTTTTTGCTTCGCGGAAACAGGGATTTCTTCATCGATTCGAAGGTTGCACGCATTGCAGGGGCCAGGATGCTGGGAGACGATGTGAATGTGCCGATCGACGGGAAAATAGTTCATCTGTGCCACGGAGATCACCTCTGCCAGGACGATCACACCCACCAGAATCTTCGCAAGTTGGTGCGGATTCGGCTGTTGCGCGCTGTCTTCCGCATGCTTCCGATGTTTGTTCGTGAGCGCCTTGCTCTCAAGTTGAGAGGATGGAGCAAACAATCTGCGGCAAACAGGCCGTCGGAGGTCGTGGGGTTGTCGCCTCACGCGATCGAGAGCGTGTTCGAGCATGGGGCGGATGTTCTCATCTGCGGGCACACCCACACTCACGGCCGGCGCGTGGTCCAGGCCAACGGCTCTGAGCACGTGCTTTATAATCTGGGCGACTGGTCTGCCAACGGCTCCTACCTGCTCTACGAGAACAACAAGTTCGAACTCCTCCATTATGAGTGGTGAAGCCTGGGATTCTTCGATGATGAACATTCAGACTTTGTTTCGCCAGGCAAAGGAAGCAGGCGCTTCCGATCTGCTGCTGACGGCGGGCTCGGCGCCGATATTTCGCATCGACGGCGAGCTGCGCGTTAACGACGCCACCCCGATCGGCGACCAGGAACTGCGCGAAATGCTCTTCGCTGTGCTGTCGGACGCGCAGAAGCAGAGGCTCCTGAAAGATCTCGAATTGGATTTCGCGGTCGAGGTCGAAAAACATTGCCGATTTCGGGCCAATATCTTCTTCACACGCAGGGGCATCGGCGCCGACTTCAGATTGCTTTCCAACCGCATCCCGACGCTCGAAGCGCTTGGCCTGCCACGTGTGCTCGATGACATAGTCATGGAGCGCCAGGGCCTGGTACTGATCACGGGGCCGACAGGACACGGCAAATCCACCACCCTGGCATCGATGATCGACATAGTCAACCGCCGCAAGCGCGCCCATATTGTGACGATTGAAGACCCGATCGAGTATGTTCATGAGAACCGCCTCAGCGTAATTGATCAGCGAGAGGTGGGCGACAACACCCACAGCTTTGCCGGTGCGCTCAGACATGTGTTGCGGCAGAGCCCCGACCTCATCCTCATCGGCGAGATGCGCGATCTCGAGACAATCTCTGCGGCTGTTACCGCCGCCGAAACGGGCCACCTGGTGTTGTCCACGCTTCACACCAACGACGCGGCCCAGACGATCGACCGCCTGATCGACGTGTTTCCGCCGCATCAGCAAGCCCAAATCCGCATACAGTTGTCGCTGAGCCTTCTTGCGGTGCTCGCGCAGAGGCTGCTCGTTGGCAAGGCCGGCGGCAGGGTCGTCGCCACGGAACTGCTCAGGCGCACGGCTGCGGTTGCGACTATGATCCGCGACGGGCACACTCACCAGATTTACTCCGTGATCGAAACGCAGTCGAGGATCGGCATGCACACCATGGACAGCTCGGTCAAGGGGCTGTACAACAGGGGGCTGATTTCGCTTGAGACCGCCCGCGAGCACGTGCGCGATCCCAGGATACTTGGCCTGCCGGGCTGACGGCGGTCCGCGAGGCGTTCTGAGCGCCGGCAAGCGTCTGACATCCGGAACATGATAGTAACCGTTACCTGCAACCCGACGTACGACAAGACACTCGAGGTCCCGGGCTTTGCGGCCGGGCTCACGCTCAGGGCGCGCACAATCCGCCGGCAGCCCGCCGGCAAAGGCGTGAACGTGGCACGCTGCATGGCAACGCTGGGATGCCCCGCAACGGCCACCGGTTTCCTCGGGGATGCCGAGGCAGACGCCTACGCCCGCAGCTTTCAAGGAACCGGCGTGATCGTCGATTTCGTGGGCGTTCCCCGCGCCACCCGCCAAAACACCACGATTCTCGATCCGGATAACAACACCCACACCCATATCCGCGAGGAGGGCTTCGCGGTCGACGCAAACGACCTCGCCGCTCTGCAGCAGAAGCTGACCGGGCTGATCAAGCAAGGCGACCTGGTGATCTTTGCCGGAAGCCTGCCGCCGGGCATGGAACCTCACCACCTGGCCGGGCTCGTCGAGCTGTGCAAGGCGGCCGGATGCTACGTAGCCGTCGACACCAGCGGCCCGGCGCTCTCGGCCGCCGTAGACGCAGGCTGCTCGATCGCCAAGCCCAACCTCGAAGAACTCGAGCAACTCGAAGGCAAGAACATCTTGAACCAGGACGCCATCGTGCGGGCCGCGCGACGCCTTGCGTGCCGTGTGAGGATCCTGCTCGTCACGCTCGGCGCGGACGGCGCCTGGTGCTTCACCGGCAACGGCGCGTGGAGGGCCCGCCTCCAGGTTGAAGGCGCCGGCAACACCGTCGGAGCAGGGGATGCATTTCTGGCGGGGTTCGCCGCAGGCTACGTGAACGGCGCGCCGCTGGACGCATGCCTGCGTCAGGCCGTGGCGTGCGGCAGCGCGTCGACACTTCAGCAATGGGCCGGCGAGATCGACCCGGCCGACGTGAAACGCCTCGGGAAGAAAGTGAAGATCACGGAGTTCGAGTTCTCTCAAGATACTGCTTCTCCATGACCCATGGGGCGCCTCCCAGACGGCCAAACCCAGCGCTTTATACGCCCTTATTATTCCTGCATATAAAACACCTCCCTAAACCATTACCACTCAACCACTTACGCGCTACGCGGCCGAAACAGTTCTCCAAAATGCAGGGCACTCTACGGAGTCAATGGGAACCAGAGCCCAAAGATGCAGGATTTT
>JABMSA010000566.1 GCA_013202185.1 Planctomycetota bacterium | reverse complement strand
TTCGTTGCCTTTCCTGGTTTCCTCGCTAAGTTTGGCCGGGGTGTCGGCGGCGGCGGAGTTGAATGTGTAGAGATCATCTTCCGGATTATCGTCGGCCTGTTTTGGCTGAGTGTTGGTGTCGTCGGTGGCCGTTTCGTATATGTCGACTTGGGGGACCTGCTGCGGTTGCGGGTCGTTTTCGGGGCTCCCGACGCCCAGGATGGCATCTGCCGCTGCATTGATGGATTCGGGGTCATCTTCCACAACGTGCCCGTTGTTTGTTTCGTCGGGTTGCTGCTCGGGCGCGTGGTGCTCGGACACGGCCGGGGTTGAGTCGGAGGGTTGGGCTGCCACCGGCCCGGGCTTGTGTGCTGCGCGAGCTTTTTCCGGTGCTTCGCGGACGTAGCCGTAAACAAATCCGATGACCAGATCGACGAGCAGTATGACGAACACGAACGTGAGAAAACCGGCCTTCTTGTTACCCGAGCGCTCTTGTATCACAATCCATGCTCCCGGCAGAATGGGTTTGCTTCTTGCACACTAAGTATATCGGGCCGTGTTGTGCAAGTCAAGCGGTTATGTGTTGTTCTAAACGGCCGGCGCGGCTGACGTGCCGGCTTCGATGGCAGGGCGCGTCGCTACGAACAACGGCTGGGCCCCGAAAGTTGCTGATGCTGGGTCAGTTGTCTTTTTGAGCATCGGCTTTGTATATCTTGAGGAGGATGTCGCGTGCCACGATTCGGTTCCTGGCCGATCTTGCCTCGAGCATCGGCTCGAGGAGTTCTCTGGCTTCCTTGTTTCTTCCAAGCTCAACGAGAATCCTGGCGTAGGGGAAGATGTACCTGTCTTTGTTCCGGGCGGCATCTATCGCTTTTTGGTAGCACTCGATGGCTTTGCTCTTGTTGTCTGCCTCGAGGTAACCCTTGGCAAGCCCTTCGTAAACGGCGCTGATTTGCCTGTCGGCGTCTGCGATCTTGTCGGCCCAGAACAGCCCCTTGTCGAGCTGTTTCTGTTCTGTGTGAAAGCCGATGATCTCGCGGCCGTACCTGACCTTGCCGTCCGGGTCTTCCTGGATCAGTTGGACGAAGATCTCGGCTGCTCTCTCGGGGTGGTTGTCGGCTCGGGCGAAGAGGGCCAGGTCCAGAAGTGCCGAGACGCTATCGGGCTTGAGTTCGAAGAGCTTCTGTGCCAGGGGCCTGGCTGCGGGTAAACGATCGGTGCGCCTGTAAAACAGCATCAGATCTCGCATCACTTGTATGTCTTTCGGGTTTTTCTCAAGACGCAACTCAAGTTCCTTGAGGTAGGCGTCGGCCGTGGGAAGCCGCGCCGCGGCGTCGATTAGCATGTTGGTTGCGCGTCTGTCGTCCAGATGATTCGTGGCTTCTTTTCTTGCCTTGGCCAGCAGAGCCATGGCATCTTCGGACATGCCGTTTTCGATGTAGATGTGTGCGGCGGACATGAGGTATCCGGACACCTTTCGCGCCTCGAGGTCAATCAGGCCGAGATCAAGCATGGCTTTGGCATCGTCCACCTGCCCAAGGTTCATGTGAGCCCTGGCGAGCTTGATGATCAAGCCGAGATTGACATTGCCTTCGGGCAGCAGCTCGATGGCCTTCTTGAAGTTTTCGACGGCGTCTTTGTATTCTCGGTAGCGCGCGTTGACGTCGCCAACGGCGTCATGATATCGAGGGTTCTGCGCGGCCGGCGGCACTTCGAGCTTTTGAGCGGCGTTCACCTGCAGGCCGGGCATTGCGGCGAGGGCGGCTCCAACGAAGATCAATGTTTCAAGTATTCTCATGTTCGTGCCTCCACATAGAAGGAAGTGTGCTGTTGCGGCCCCTTACTTGTTCTTGTCGGATTCGATCTTGAGGATTGCAAACAGTTCCCTCTTGGCAAGGTTCTTGATCCTGGGGTTTTCGTTTTCGCTGAGCGGCTCGAGGATTTCTCTGGCCTCTTTTGTTTTTCCCGCACTTGCGAGTTGCTTTGCGTAGGCGATCTTGAGGCGGTTATCGTCGGGGCTGGCTTCCGTTGCTTTCTTGAAGCACTCGAGGGCCTTCTTCTCGTCTTTTGCCTTCAGGTATGTCTTGCCCAGCGCCGAGTAGTAGCGGCCCGTTGCGAGGCCCGTCTTGGCGGCCTTGTCGGCCCATAAAAGTGCCTTCTCGAGTTGGTCCTGGCTGCTGTAGATGAGGATGATCCGCGGGTAGTAAATGCTTCCCTTGTCGGGGGCCTTTACGACCAGGGCCTCGTATATCTCCATTGTTTTATCGATGTTGCCGACGGTCGGATAAAAGAGGCCCAGCTCTTCGAGCACCGCAACGTCGTTGGGCTTGAGGGCGTAGAGGTGATCGGCTGTCTTTTCTGCGTTCGTGATGTCTGTCTGATAGAGGTAAAAGTCCATCAGTTCCAGCAAAATCTCAACGTTGTTCGGATCCTTTTCGAGGCGTGCGTTCAGTTGGACAACGCGCTCCTTGCCAAGCGGCGTACCCATGTAAAGCTTTACCAGCAGTTCCCTCGCCTTGGCCCGCACCCGATCGTTTGAGGCCGTGTCTCTGGCCTGAGCGTACGCTTGCGCGGCCTCCTCGAGCATCTTCTCGCTCTGGTAGAGTTGGCCTACATTGATCAAATGACGGGCCCGCCCGGCCTCGGGCATGGTTTTCAGGGGGGCGGCAAGCGCGGCCTGTGCCTTGGCGGTTTGGCCGATGGCCAGATACGCCCTGCCGAGCTTATGAAACGTTCCCGTTCTTACAGTGTCGTCGGCGCTCAGCTCGATAGCTTTCTCAAAAAGCGCAGCGGCCTTTTCATACGCTTCGTAGCGCATGTTGATGTCGGCCAGATCAAGGTAGTACCTCGGGTTCTCCTTGGCAGGCAACGGTTGCTTTGCAGGCTGCCTCTGACCCGCAGGCAGCCCCTCAGCGGTCTCTCCCGCGT
Source organism: Planctomycetota bacterium (assembly GCA_013202185.1). Classification (GTDB taxonomy): domain Bacteria; phylum Planctomycetota; class PUPC01; order JABMSA01; family JABMSA01; genus JABMSA01. The sequence continues at coordinate 1,367 of JABMSA010000566.1, read as the reverse complement.
ACGCTTGATACATGCTCATTGCCGCCAGTGCTACTCCGATGCAGGCGAGCCATCCGCAGATTCTCATGTTTGCACCTCCGCAAAAAAAACAGTGCCCATTAACGGGCCAACAGGGATATTATCTATTCTACGGCTATTAGGCCTCAAAAATCACAGATTATTGCCGGCGGAATCGCGGCCGGTGACCATGGCGCGCCTCCTGGCGATGTGGTCCAGAAGTTCGCGCACGATGTTTTGTTCCGCCACCTTCTTTATTCGTTCACCCTTTTCGAAAATGTGTGCGAACCCCTTGCCCCCCGCCACGCCGAAATCGGCCCTGGCCGCCTCGCCGGGACCATTAACCACGCAGCCCATCACAGCGATCTCCAAATCCTCGTCAAGAAGGTCCTCCGGCAGGCCCCTCCTCACCGATTCCACCAGGCCCGGCAGGTCGATTTCGCACCGGCCGCACGTGGGGCACGAAAGCAGCCGCAGCCCGGGCGGCCGCAGCCTCAGCGCCTTGAGAATCTGAATGCCCACACGAACCTCATCGGCCGGCGGGCCCGTGATCGACACGCGGATAGTGTCGCCGATGCCCTCCGACAACAGCCCCCCGATGCCCACCGACGACTTGATGATCGACTCGTCCGGCAGCCCTGCCGCCGTGATACCCACGTGCAGAGGATAGTCGCACTCGGCCGCCACCCGCCGGTAAGCCGCCATCGTCGTGGGCACGTCCGAAGCCTTCAGCGAAAGCTTGATGTCGCCGAAGCCCACCGACTCGAAGAAGCTGCAATACTCCAAAACCGTATCCACCATCAGCGAGCAAAGGTCCGACGCATCAGGCACAACGTCCAGCCCGCGTCTTTCGCTGATGGAGCCCGAGTTCACGCCTATCCTTATCGGTATGCATCTTTCACCCGCCGCGAGCACCACCTCGCGAACGGCATCCATGTTACGCATATTGCCCGGGTTGATCCGCAAGCCGTCCACCCCCTGCCGAATCGCCTCCAGCGCAAGCTTGTGGCTGAAATGAACGTCCGCCACCAGCGGAATCTCGATAGCGTCCTTGATCCGCCCAAGGGCGGCAGCCGCAGCATCGGTCGGAACCGCTACACGCACGATATCGCACCCCAGGCGCTCCAGCTCACGTATCTGCGCGGCGGTGGCGGCAACGTCTTCCGTGCGCGTGGTCGTCATCGACTGCACACTGACGGGAGCGTCGCCTCCGACCTCAACGCTGCCGAGCCTGATTTTTCTCGTTTTCCTTCTTTGCATCATTCGAGTGGGCCTCTTGTGCAACGTTGATCCATTGTACTTTGAAACCAAGACCGAATCAACGTGACTTTGCCGCGTGCGGCAGGTCGGAAGCTGTGCGCTCCAGATTG
>JABMSA010000565.1 GCA_013202185.1 Planctomycetota bacterium | reverse complement strand
TCATGATGATCTTCCCGCTCATGGGCCTTGCCTCCGGCCTGGGGGTGGCCACGCTGATCTATGCCGGCGGACTGGCGACCCGTGGTGGGATAGTGAGCCCCGGCAATTGGTATCTGTTCATGCAGGCGGTGGGTTTTTTCTGGTGGCCACTGATGAACATCGCTTCTTTTTGGAGCCAGTTCCAGGATGGCCTGTCCGCATCGGAACGGGTGTTTGCTCTGATTGACGCTGATCCCAAAGTGGTCCAGGCAGCAACTGAACCAGTGGAAAAGCTGGACGGCCGGATTGAGTTCCACCAACTCATGCTCACCTACACGGGCGAGGAGATCGTATTGCCCGACTTCACGCTGGAAATCCGCCCCAAAGAGACCCTGGCGTTGGTGGGCCACACTGGCGCCGGCAAAAGCAGCCTGGCCCGGTTGGTGGCGCGTTTTTACGAGTTCCAAGGGGGAGAGCTTTTGATTGACGGCCAGGACATCCGCTGCCTGCACCTGGGGCAGTACCGACAGCACATCGGGCTGGTTCCGCAGGAGCCGTTCCTCTTCTCCGGCACCGCGCGGGACAACATCCGCTACGGCCGCCCGGAAGCGACCGACGCGGAGGTGCGCGAAGCGGCCATGCACATCAGCCAGGGGGACTGGCTGGCCGGCCTGGCCGACGGGCTGGACACCGACGTGGGCGAGCGTGGCGCCAGCCTCTCGATGGGGCAGCGGCAACTGGTCGCCCTGGCGCGCGTGCTGCTCAAAGACCCGGCCATCTTTATCCTGGACGAAGCAACCGCCAGCGTGGACCCGTTCACCGAGACGCAAATCCAAGAGGGCCTGGAGACCATCATGCGCGACCGCACGGCCATCGTCATCGCCCACCGCCTGTCCACCGTCAAGAACGCCGACCGCATCATCGTCATGGATCACGGCCAGATCATCGAAGAGGGCACCCACGACGACCTGATGGCTCAGGGCGGCCACTACGCCGAACTGTACAACACTTATTTCCGGCACCAGTCGTTGGAGTATATCGAGAGCTTTGTCGGTTGACCTATGACTTACGGAGCGGAAAGGCGACCTGCGTCAACCGCACGGTGGCTTTTCTTGTGCCCAGATTGCGCAAATGGGCCAAACGTGGTAAAATGAGCTAGTGTTAGTAGCCAGGGCACATTCATGCCGAAGTACTCCTCTTGTAGGGAGGTTCAGGGATAGGGGGACACATGTACGAACCGTATTATCAGACTAGCTGGGCGCTCATTGTTGGGATTAATGACTATCAATACACTCAACCGCTAACATATGCCTGCAATGACGCTGAATCTGTGGCCAAGATTCTTGTGCGCAAGTTTCGCTTCCCTGAGGACCAGATCATTGTGTTGAAAGATAACGCAGCGACTAAGCAGGCTATCTTGGAGGCCTATCTTGGCTTCATCAACAAAGCAAGCGATCCCAATGATCGAGTACTAGTGTTCTTCGCAGGACACGGAACTACTAGAGAGGGGCTCAGAGGCCCAGTCGGGCATCTCGTTCCCGTTGATGGGGACCCGGATGATCCGAGTACACTTATTCGTTGGGATGACTTAACGCGCAACGCTGAGCTCATCCTCGCAAAACACATTCTCTTTATTATGGACGCTTGCTACAGTGGTCTAGCACGTCAACGGGTAGTAACACCCGGAACTGAGCGATTCCTGAGTGACATGCTTCAGAGGCCTGCCCGTCAGGTCATTACAGCCGGGAAGGCTGATGAAGTGGTAGCAGATGGTGGGGGGCCAGAGGGCAAGAACTCGATCTTCACTGGTTTTCTTATCGAAGGGCTTGAAGGTGCAGCAGCAGATGAAGATGGCATTTTGACGGCTAATGGATTGATGGCATATGTCTATCGGAAGGTTGGGCAAGACAGCCACTCATGTCAGACGCCCGACTACGGTCACCTGTACGGCGATGGTGACTTCATTTTCCAGGGCCTAGGCGGGGAAAGTCTTTTTGAAGAGCCACTGGCTGATGCCCTCGTGCAATGGGCGGCAGGAATGCCAGAGATCAGTCAGGCTATTGTCACGCCGGTTATCAAACCATCATTTGCGGAGAGGAATGGGTACAGCGATCCAAATGACCCGAGTTTTGGTCGAAATGATTGGTCTGGTAGATTGGTTGAAGTTAGATCCGGTCCGAACTCTTCAACTGAAATTGTCAGAGCATTCTCCTGGCTCTCACTAATGGTGGAGCCTGTGTCGAATCAGCCAGTGGTAATCGACATAGCTCGGGAAGCCCAACAATTGCGTAACTATCGTGCCCCGGGAGATGAACCCTATGAGCGGTTTGTGCCGCCCAGAGAGTCTATTACAACGATTGACTCAGTTATCCTGTATGAGACGTTGCCCCGCGACTCCAATCAATGGAAGAGGTATCTTAGGATTGATCAAGATGGAAATATCGAATATGCCCATGGCTACAACGTTTTCGTCGAGTGGGATGGCGTCAGGTGCTTCAGCTATGTACACGTAATCGGTGGAATTTGGCAATTTGTCCACTTTGCGAAGCATTTTCTTTCAAATGCTCGCTATGACATGGGTGTACAGCTACTAGTGAATCTCGTTGGCACTAGGGGCACTCTCCTCAGAGACTTTGCCAAAGGGCACGGAGAAGATGGCAAGACATGGCGACAACCACGGGGGCCGGAGCTGCGCTTGAAATGTCATGACCCAAACCTTCAATTGAGGTATAAGTCTGTACTAAGAACCATGGATAGAGCTGAATCTGAACAGCTAATACTTGACGTTGCCACCAAACTTGGTTTAGCTTACAATCACCAGTCAGCACCGCGATGCTTCAACTACAACACTGATGTCTTCCCCTGGAATCAGTATTTCGCGGGACGGTAGCAACCAACCATATTGATTCTATGCGAGTCTTTGGACAGAAGACAGAGTAATGCCAGCGGCAGGATACCCCGTCTAATCGGCGTTCCGATGTAGACAAACTCATCACCTTCGGCCAAATGACGCTTGAACAGGGCTGGTAT
>JABMSA010000564.1 GCA_013202185.1 Planctomycetota bacterium | reverse complement strand
CGCATGACGCCGCCGACGCCTACGTAGAGGTCTTCGGTGTGCTCGCGCACGACGACGAAGTCGATGTCTTCGGGCTTCTTGTCCTTGAGCGGGCAGTCGACGCCGGGATATAGTTTGACGGGCCGCAGGTTGATGTACTGGTCGAGGTCGAACCGCAGCTTGAGCAGCAGCCCTTTCTCGAGCACGCCCGGGGCGACGTCGGGATGGCCGACCGCGCCGAGATATATGGCGTCGTATCCGCGCAGCTCTTCGACTTCGGCGTCGGAAATGATATGGCCGGTCTTGAGGTATTGCTCGCCGCCGAATTCGTATTGCTGTGTTTCGCAGGTGAAGGCGTGCTTGTCGGCAACGGCTTTGAGCACCTTGAGTCCTTCGGCTACAACTTCGGGGCCGGTGCCGTCGCCTGGGATCACTGCTATTTTGTACATCGGTCGGTGGCTCCAGTTCGGTTTGTTCGCGGGGGCTACTTGGCTTGTTTCTTGATGAATTCCATCAGGCCGCCGGCGTTTATGATTTCCTGCATTTCCTCGGGGAAAGGCAGGGCTTTGTATTGCTTGCCCTTGGTCGCGTTTTCGATGATGCCGGCAGTGAGATCGAGCTTGATCTTGTCGCCGTCGTCGATGTCCTGGGCCGCGTCGGCGCTCTCGACGATCGGCAGGCCGATGTTGATGGCGTTGCGGTAGAAGATTCTCGCGAAGCTCTTTGCTATGACTGCGGCGATTTTGGCGCTCTTGATGGCTATTGGCGCGTGCTCGCGTGACGATCCGCATCCGAAGTTTTCGCCTGCTACGATGAAGTCGCCCGGCTGCACGTTCTTGATGAAGTCGGGGTCGGAGTCTTCCATGCAATGGCCGGCCAGTTCGTCGGGATCGGTGGTGTTGAGGTATCGAGCCGGGATGATTTCGTCTGTGTTGACGTCGTCGCCGAATTTTCTGGCTGTGCCTTCCATCATATGGCTGTTACTCCTGCTTGCGAGTCGGCAAGCTGCCGAGCCTGGTACATGAATGCCTCGAGCCTTGTGTCTTCGCTTGCCTGCTGGAGGCCGTCGTAAGCCATCTTGAGGACCGGTATGTGCGGGTGGTTGTCGGAGAACTTCTTGAGCAGTGCGTTTACGATATTGCCTGGCAGGCAGTTGAACGGCACGAGGTTCATGATTCCGTGGTAGCCTTTTTCGACGTACTCCTCTGCTCGGCCCATGCTCAGCACGGCTTCGCCGCGAACGGCTTCATGCAGGTAGGGCTCGGCCTTTTCGAGTATTTCGCGCGTTGGTTCTTCGTAGAGGAAATCGCCGATGGCTCCCTCGAAGACGCTCGTTGTGCGGCGGAGGTCGCGTTCCTGCACGAACGCCTTGATGTGCTCGCCGAGCAGGCGGCGGTAGTTGCCGTCGCTGGCGTAATCGCGCTTGCGTTCCCAGTCGATGTAGTCGAGCCATTCCTCGAACGGCGGCAGGCAGGCTTCGCCTCCGAGTTTTTCGATGCGGCGCGTGACGAAATTGTTGCTGAACGCGTTTGAGCGGACGAATATCTCGCCGATCATGCCGATCCTGGGCTTGATGGTCGACCGGTCCGTTTCGATGGCTGTCAGGGCGTTCCTGGCGCCCAGTGCCACGTCGAGGGTTTCTTCTCTCCGTTCAACGCACGTTGCGAGTTCATTGAGGTAGAGCTGGTAGACGCCGTCGGTTTCGCCGGCCGTTACCTCGTAGGGCCGAACCTGCCGCACCAGCTTCTGCATCAGGTCGACGACCACCATCGCCTGCCAGGTCCTGCGGCGGAAGCCCGAGCCCAGCGAAGCCAGGTGCTTGCCGTAGTCCTTGGTCTGATCGAGGACGAATATCTCGACGTCGCCCAGGCCGCAATCGTCGAGGACCATCCGGTGGAATTTATTGTACTGGCCAAACCTGCACGGCCCGAGCGCCGACGGCATGAAGAATGCGCTGCGGGCGGGCTCGAAGCCTTCCGACGTGGCCTTCTTGAGGATGTCGCCGGTGGTGATGATGCAGGGGTAGCATTCCTTGCCGGTCGTGTGTTTGCGGCCGAGCTCGAGGCTGGCGGCGTCGGCCATGGGCAGTGCCTCGGCCTTCAGGCCGGCCTGCCGCATGGAGGCGGCGAGGACGATGCCGTGATCGTCCATGTACGGTATGTAGACTGTGCGCTCGAGATCGCGCTGAACGGCCACCTTCCGGAGCTTGAATGGCTTGGTCTGAACGTCGCGGACGTGCTCGAGGCTGTCGAGGAATGCCTCGCAGCGTGTGATGGCTCCGACGTCTGCGCTGTGCTCGTCGACCTCGATGGTGAGGTAGGGCTTGCCTCTCATTTCCTTTGCGAAGAACTTCATGATGAAGGAATCGGGCCCGCATCCGAAGTTGGTGATGTAGAGGGCGTGCAGGCGCTTGTCGGAGGCTATCCGCCTGGCGGCGGCCATGATTGTTTGGCCGTAGCGCCAGTACATATCGGGAAAGTCTTTGCCGAGCGTCGGATCGTCCATCGGCAGGAAATCGAGGGGGATTGCGAGCACGCCCAGGTCGCGGAGTTTCTCGGGGATGTTGAGGTTGAGGGCGCTGTCGCATCCGTTGTATGGCCGGCTCACAATGACGATCGACGGCGCATCTTCGGGCAGGTCGGCGAGGATCTCGCGGCCGCGTTTCTGGATGGCGTCGTAGAATTTCTGCTGTGCCTCGTAGGCCCTGCCAATTGCATTCTGCGCGGTTGCGGCGGATGCCCCGAGGTCGTATGCCAGGCGCCTCAGCAGCTTCTTCACGTGCCTGGGGCCGCGCTCCATGTGCATCACGGGTTGGAGGATAGTGGTGCCGGGAACATCGAGGTCCATCGCCGCACGCACCAGGTAGGGCACGCTCTGCACGTAGGGGCAGGTGTAGGAGCGCTGCATCTCGGGCACGGCGCGCTCCATATTGATGATGCTCGGCAGGAAGAGGTAATCCACCTTCTTCTCGAGCAGGTTGATCACATGCCCGTGCGCCACCTTGATGGGAAAGCACGGCTCGCTCACGACGCTCTCGACGCCGTTGTGAATGATCTCTCGGTTGGTGGCGTTGGACGTTACCACGCGCAGGCCGAGCTCCGTGAAGAACGCCTTCCAGAACGGGAACAGCTCGAAGTAGGTTGTTATCTGCGGGATGCCGACCGTGGGGGCGTTGGCGTCTCTGGGCGGCTCTTTGCCGTAGATGTTCTTCAGGAGTGTTTCGCGCTCCCTGAAGAGGCGCGGCAGGTGCTTGCCTTTGGATTCGCGCTTTTCTTCGTCAAACTTCCCGCACCGGCTGCCGTAGTGCAGCGGCTTCATTCCCTCCACCGATACGCGCCTCACCTCGCAGTTGTTCGAGCAGTCTTTGCACTCGAAGGTATCGATGGTGTATTTGCGTTTGCTCAGGTCGAAGCCCCTGAACTTTGACTCGCCGGCGGATTGTTCCATCGCGATGATAGCGGCGCCGATGGCGCCTATGACGTCGTGGTGGGGCGGCACGATGATTTTCTTGCCGGTGATCTTTTCGAATGCCGCCGTCACGCCGCGATTGTAGGCCGTGCCGCCCTGGAAGAAGATTGTGTCGCCCACTTTGCGGTCTTCGACCACGCGATTGAGGTAGTTCAGCACTATGGAGTAGCTGAGCCCGGCCACGAGGTCGTCGATCGGTTCGCCGCGCTGCTGGTGGTGGTTGAGGTCGGATTCCATGAAGACCGTGCATCGCTCGCCGAGATGGCATGGCGTTTTGGAGGCAAGCGCCCTGCAGCCAAACTCTCCCTTGATCGAGATGCCGAGCTTTTCGGCCTGTTCCTCGAGGAAGCTGCCGGTGCCGGCCGCGCACACCTTGTTCATTGTGAAGTCGACTACGGCGCCGTTCTCGAGGCTCACGTACTTCGAGT
>JABMSA010000563.1 GCA_013202185.1 Planctomycetota bacterium | reverse complement strand
GGGCGTGGGGTCGGGGGTGAGGGTGTCGGGCTGCCTCCGAATCGTCCTCGTCCTCGTCCTCGATCTGTATTCGGAGATGAGCATCGTTTCTTGCCGGCAAAATGAATGTACTTATCATATTGTGGGGGGAAACTTTTTGCGAAAAGTTCTCTCCCAATCGTGCTCGTCCCACCGCCCAAGACGTCTGTCGTTGAGCGATTGGTCTCGACGAGCGGCTTCGCTCGTCGCGCCGCCTTCTGAGGCGGACACCCGCTGTAATTTTGTGTAAAAGCGTGTGCTTTTCCCGTAGAGGTGGTTGAAATCGCCGCCAAATAGAATATAATATACTGAGTCGATTCGTGAGAGTCGGCGTGGATTGCTTCGTTTCGCAGGATGCCGATGACCTGTCTGAGGCCCGGGAGGCCGATGTGCCGCATTTTGACCCCCTACAGCCGTTTGACCAGAGCAACGACGAGCCCGGCGGCAACGAACTCGGCTGGGAGACGAAGTTCTTCGAAGGCATTGTGAGGACTTCCCCCAATTACGTGGAAGCGCTGATGAACCTCAGCACCCTCTATACCAGGCAGGGCGATCACGAAAAGGGGCTTGCCGTCGACAGGCGCCTTGTGGAGCTGCGGCCCGATGATCCGATCGTGCATTATAACCTTGCGTGCAGCTTGTCGCTTGTGACGGAACTCGACGGTGCGCTCGCCGAGCTGGAAAAGGCAATTGAGCGGGGATATTGCGACTATGCCTACATGATAGAAGATGCAGACCTCGAGAACGTCAGAGGCGATCGGCGTTTCTTCGAGCTTATGGCGAAGTTTCACAAAACCGTGTGAGAAATCCGGGCCTGCACGTGAACATCGGCCCCGCAACACATCCCCATTCTTGTGCCGCCCTTATCCTGATGGTTCTCCTGAAAAGCACTCCCAAACCCGCCATGCCCGCCGCCGACGACATCCGGCGAATGTTCGACCGGATATCGCCGACGTACGATCTCTGTAATTCGCTGCTGAGCCTGGGAATGGACCAACGCCTGAGGAAGTTGGCCGTTGGGCTTGCCCGGCCGCCCGAAGACGGGCGCCTGCTCGACGTTTGCACGGGCACCGCCGACCTGGCCTTGGCCGCGAGGCGAATGCACCCGCGCGCACAGGTCGTGGGCGTTGATTTTGCCGGGCAGATGCTCAGCAAAGCACAGCCGAAAGTGGCCGAGAAGAAGATAGGACTGGTGCAGGCCAACTGCCTCCGGCTCCCGCTGCTCGATGCCACCTTCGACGCCATTGCGATAGCCTGGGGCCTGAGGAACCTGGCCGACCTGAACGCCGGGCTCCTCGAAATGGCAAGGGTGCTCAGGAAAGGAGGGCGCCTCGTGGTGCTCGAGTTCTCCGAGCCCCGGTCGGCGCTGCCGGCCCGGGTACTCGGCGCGGCCTTTGGCTTGCACTCGAGGCTCGTGGGCCTTATCGCGCCCCGAGGCAGCAAGGCCTACACCTACTTGCCCGAATCAATCGACCGGTTCCCGTCGGCCGATGAGCTTTCCTCGTTGATCGGCGAATGCGGCTTCGAGGTCGAATCTGTGAACAGGCGCGTGCTCGGATGCATTTGCGTGCACGTGGCCGTAAAGCTTTAGCGAGATACTCGATGCTCAATAATGAGATGCACCCCGTGAAACAACATCACCTGTGGCCGGCCGCTTTGTGCCTGATGCTCGTGGGCGCGTCGGCGCCGCGAGCCTATGCGGAGCAGCCCTTGATCATCAGCGTCACGCCGCTGAGGGAAACGGTGGCGCAGTACGAGACGTTTGAAGTGAGGATCGCCCTCGAGGCCGAGTATGACAATCCGTTCGACAGTTCGCAGATCCAGGTCACGGGGCAGTTTCAAGACAACGACGGCAACCTCTACGTTGCCGGAGGCTTCATGTATCAGGATTTTCGGCGCCGGCTCGACGACGACCTCGAGAAGCTAACGCCGCAGGGCCCCGCCGAGTGGCGGATACGATTTACGCCACCGGAGCCGGGCACGTATGCGTACATCATACTCGTTGCCACGGCCGGCGGCCGCACGTTCTCGGCGCGGCGCAAGTTTGTGTGCGGGGCCTCGGAAGACGACGGATTCGTGCGCACAATCTGCGGAAAGTATCTGCAATACGACTCGGGCCGGCCGTTTTTCTGCATAGGCCAGAACCTCGCGTGGGCCAAGGGCTCCGGCACGTACAATTACGACGCCTGGCTCGAGAAACTCGCCGAGAGCGGCGCTAATTTCGCCCGCATCTGGCTGTGGCGCAATCCTACCCTAGACCTCGAGCTGATGCCCGACGACAAAGGCAACGGAGGCGTGGGCAGGTATGATCTCGGAAATGCCTGGCGCCTCGATCACGTGCTCGAGCGTTGCGACAAGCTCGGAATCAAGGTAATGCTGTGCCTGTTCGACTTCCATCCGCTCACCGAAGACTTCGCCTGGGCCGGCGAGGTCCACCATCCGTGGGACAATTGCGTTTACAACAAGATCAACGGCGGCCCGCTCGACGACCCCGCCGATTTCTTCTCCGACGAGCGCTCCCTTGCCCTGACGCGGCAGATCGTGCGCTACGTGATCAACCGATACGGCCACAGCAAGGCGATTGCATCGTGGGAGCTGTTCAACGAAATCGACCTCGCACCCGAGTACAAGCGAAGGCTCCGCGAGATAGAAGACTGGCACGATCAGATGGCCACGCTCATCAGCATGCTCGATCCCTACGGCCGGCCGGTGACCACGTCGTTTGCACGCTCGCACGCCCTGAGCCGGCTGTGGGCCAACCCGCTCATTCGCATAGTGCAATCCCATTCATACGATGAACAAGACATGGGCGCGAAGGTTCCGTCATTCGTCCGCTCGTTTGACCCTACAGGCAAGCCGCACCTCGTGGGCGAGATCGGCAACGACGCGGACCTCACCGAAGACGACCAGGAAGATGACCCGACGGCGCTGCACCTGCACAATGCGATCTGGGCGGCGATGGCAAGCGGCTCGGCCGGAGGGCCGCTTACGTGGTGGTGGGACAGCTACATCCACCCCCGTGACCTCTATTCCATCTACACTGTGCCGTCGAAGCTCGCGCGGACCATTCAGTGGTGCGAGCAAGAGATGGCGCCCATCGGCGTCAAGGTCCAAATGGCGGCCGACGACATAGAGACCAACGCCAAGCTCAAGGCGCACGTCCACGGAACCGTCCACAAAAACAAGCTCGGCGCCGGGCCCACCTTCGAAGTCGACTACGCCCGCGACGGCGCATTCTCGGTGCACGTCGACAAGGTGGCGTCGGGCGCTGACCTGAAGATTTACCTCGACGCCAGGCTCGCACTGCGCGAAGAGCTGCCGGCCACAAGGGCGCGCGGATCGTGGAAGGAGCTCGAATGGCAGAAGGACTATGCCCACTGGGAGGCCACCTACGACCGAACGTTTACCATAAGCGTGCCCGAGGGCAAGCATGTGATAACTATCAACAACGACGGCCACGACTGGCTCACGATCTCGCGCGTTGAACTGCTCAATTACGCGGAGAGGGGAAAGACGGTCCGGATTAAAACTGACAAGACGTGGGGCCCAATGGAGTTTGATCAGTACAAGATCGAGGCCGACGGCAAGCTGGTCGGCTACCCGGGCATTTCGCTGCGCGCACTCGCCCTCGCCGGCAAGACCACGATCATCGCATGGGTGCAGCACACCAACAACACCTGGTACAATCGCAAGGGCGGCGCCCCCGCCCCGGAGCCGGCCAGGGGGCTGCTGGTCTTTCCGGGGATCGGACCCGGCAACTACAAGGTGCAGCAATGGGATACATACACCGGCGAGATAACTGACAAGGGCATTGTCAAAATGCCCGACAACTCAACCCTCCAGTTCACAACATCACTGATCCGTACCGACATCGCCTACCGGATTGAGAAGGCACCCGACGACCCCGAGCCGCCGCCGGAAGAAGCCGACGACGAAAAAGAACAAGAAGGCGCCGACACGTTACGCCAGACCGATCCGGAGGAAGAGGAACCGGAGGAAGAGGAACACGATGCGCCGGACAACTATGCCCCCCGCAATAAGACGGACGACTGATTCCGCCAGGCAACGCCGCCGGCGATCGGAAGGTTACTGGAGACTCTCGTTGCGGAATCCCAACCTGAACTAATGTAAGAACTGCGGAAAAATCGGGACTGCTATCCTATTTCAGCCCCATTTGCAGGCAAGTCAACACGGGCATTTGCACTCTCCAAACATGACCATCTATCTTGTGCTATTGAAATAGGTAGCTGTCCCATTTTTCCGGAACATTGCAGTTGACACAACCCTACTGTTGAAAAGTAAAACTTGCAAGCCAAGTTCTCCGGCGCTACGACTCTCATTACCTCCAGCTAGACCGCCTAGACCGCCCCTTCAGGGCTCGTCGGATTCTTCGCCAGCCTACCCAGGGCAGTGCCCTGGCC
>JABMSA010000562.1 GCA_013202185.1 Planctomycetota bacterium | reverse complement strand
GCTGATCTTCGACGAGGTCGACGCGAACATCGGCGGCCGCACTGCCAAGACCGTGGGCGACCGGCTGGCGGCCATCGCCCGCTGCCACCAGGTGGTGTGCGTTACTCATCTTCCGCAGATCGCATCGTGCGCCGACCACCAGCTCAAGATAGCCAAGCAGGTGAGGAATGGGCAGACCTTCACGGTTGTCGAGGAGCTTCGCGGCGACGCCCGCCTGCACGAAATCGCAGAGATGATCGGCGGCAAAGCCAAGACCGCAGTGTCGCTGGCGCAGGCACAAGAGATGCTGGAAAGCGGAAAGGAAGAATCTTCCGGCGCGAGTGCCGGCAAACGTTGAACCGTCGCCCCGCCTGCCTTATCCGTATTCCTACGCGAATTGCAGTGAGATCATTCTTTGAAGCAGATGATGGAAGCAGGGATTTCGGGACGGCCTCAAGCGCCGCCGCTTTTTGGTTACGTGGTGGGGCCGTCAGCTTTTTCGCCCTCATTTCGTGGGCTGTTTGAGGAGCGGCCGACGGATCTGAGAGCGGCCCTCAGTGGGCGCCAAGTGGCCCGGATCGCACGCTTCCAGCACTTCGACGAGAGCGGCGCCTCGCATACCGCAGCAAAGGCGTGTTTGCGCGCGGTGGCAAGATTGCCCGCCCTGAGTGCCCAGCGGCTCCATCTGTGGTGATGCTCCGCCTTGGACACAGGCGGCGAGTGATCGCTCACGTACTCATCCGCAGGCGGCTCGAGCCCTCGCCTCTTGCATGCTGCTCTCAGGGCTGCGTGGACAGAGCGTGACTGCGTTTGCCGCTTCGTGTAACAGATGCTCGCCAGATGCTGTCTGTACTTAAACAGGACCTCCGGAAGATTTGCCAAACGTCCTACCTCGGCAAGACGCAGAAACAGATCGTAATCTTCCGCGTGCAGGAATTCCTCGCGGTAGCCGCCAACAGCCTTTAGAGTTTCTCGACGAATCATCGCGGCAGCATGCAGCAGTGCGCCCGATTGTCTTGCCAACCGTATAGCATCGATGCCCTCATGCTTGGCTTCTTCACATATCTCACAGATAGGCGCGCCGTCAATATCGATCATGAGGGCTCTGGAACCAACGGCGATGCAACTTGGGTGGGCTGACAAGTATCCCAACTGCTTCGAAAAGCGTTCCGGCAGGGAAATGTCGTCTGCGTCCATCCGGGCGATGAACTCGCTGCGGGCCAGTGCCAGGCCATCATTCAGGGCTCCGATGATGCCGGTGTTAGGACGGCTTACCAGGCGGATGCGGCCGTCTTGTTCGGCATGCCGCTGGAGTATTTCGAGGGACTTGTCGGTCGAGCCGTCGTCTACTATGATGAACTCAAAATCGGTGAAAGTCTGAGCAAGGATGCTCTCGGCTGCCTCGGCCACGTAGCGCTCGGCGTTGTAAACGGTCATTATCGCGGATACTGACGGGGCCTTGTTGCTGTCGGCGGTCATCCGTCATCCCCCGGCGAGTTACTTGCCTGGTGTGTTGCGGCTTTAATAATGCGCCGGAGATTAGCAATGTTCTTGTCTATCGAGAACTCGGCGCATATTCTCTTTCTCGCGGCCTCGCCCCCGGCTGCGGCGGCGCGATTGTTCATGCGGGGGATGGTTTCAGCACGGCCCATGGCGTGTCGAGGCGGCGGTAATAGAGCGGATCGGTGATTGGGTCGCCCTCGATGGGAACGAATTCTTCCTCGCCGAATCTTCGCACATACTGCGGATATATGCCGTCGCAAATGGGGCGATTCGCGCACTTCTCACAGGAGCTGAAGAAGACGTTGTTCTCGCAGGAACGGTGCTTGGCAATCCAAAGATGGACCATGTCTTCCGGGGAGTTGCCAAATAGCCGGTGTTTTTCGATGGCTCGTCTTATCTTCTTTCTATCTTCCTTCTTCATGTGATATCCGGAGAGATATTCCCATTCATAGGGGTCCCACTGCCACTGGTGAAAATTGCACACGTGTTTTTCGTAGCCTTGCAGTTGGCATAGCGGAAAGTATCGCACGTTGGCCCACACGCCGGCGTCGGTGAAGCGGTCTATTGCCTGCTTCGCGTATGGTGCCAGTTGGGAATACGGCACTTGAAACTCAACGTTTTCCTCGCTGGCCCAGTCTGTGCCTTCGTGAGGATTGAAGGAGATGAGGTTGGCGATCCGCGCCCCAAGTGTTGCCAGCTCGTCGGCCATCTTGGGGAGGTTCTGATAGTTGTGGCTTATGAGGGTGGTGTTTGTTCTGAAACCGAAATCGCGTTGCGTGAGGACCTCAATTGTTTCCTTCACGCGATCGTATGCGTCCTTCTTGTTCATGGCAAGATTGCAGTCTTGTTCGTATCCGTGGACGCTGAGCAGTACGTCTTCGAGGCCCGCGTCGAGCAATTCGGCTACGACGTCCGGCCGCTGGCCGTTGGTGATAACCGTGGGCATCAGGCCGATGGAAGCGCAGTGCTCGACCAGTTCGTGAATATGCTTGTAGATGGTTGGTTCCCCGCCCGTGATGTCAACATACTCCAGCTTGTATTCGCGGCGCAGTTGATCCATTTCCGCTTTCATTTCGTCGATGGGCCGGTGATCCCTGGCAGCTTTGTCATAGTAGTAGCAGAAACAGCACTTTATGTTGCAGGCATGGGTGGGGTAGGTTACCCCTCTGCGTGAAATGTCGAAGTGGCGATGATAGGGCGAGCCCTTCCACTTCTGGTCCATGACGTCGCGATCGTGCTGCCACACCTCGCTGATGTCCGGCCGTTGTTCGATTGTGGCGCCGATGATGTGTTGCGCCCTCGTGTCGGGCGTGCACTTCACCTTGAATCCGGCCTCCCATGCACGCATGCAGTAGTCCGACTCCTGACCATATTTCTTGAATGTTTCGTCGAATCCCCCGATTTTTTCCACTACCTCGCGTTTGATGAGCATGACCGCGCTGCACACATATTTGCATTCGCGCGGCGCCGTGATGGGGTCCTCGTAGTGCCAGCCGAAGTACTTGTCGCTGGTAGTAGCTCCCGAGTGGTTTATCTTTCCCTTGGGGTCCTCCAGCACGCCGCCAACTATGCCCGTATGGGTGTCGGCCTCTGCGCATCGGATCAAGCCTTCCAGCCATCCCCGTTGCACAACTGCGTCATCATCGAGCAGTACAAGCGCATCCCCGCTGAATATCTTCAGGACTTTGTTGATTTCGGCCGCGTGGTTGAAGTCGGGCCTTATTCCCGCCTCCAGAATTATGATTTCGCGCACGAGGTCCGCAGGCGTGTGTTTCTTCACGGATCGAATACATTTTTTTGCGAGCTTGCCGAAGACGTCTCCGGTTACTATTAGTATCGAGGTCTTGTACAATCGTCTTGCTCCTGGTGGCCCGTCCCTGTTATTCGAGGAGATCGGTGTGCCGGCGCCGTCACAGACGGTTGCGTTTGCCGGCGCGCCTCATTTGAAAGCCTTGATAACAATTCGATCTCCAAAGGTGGCCACGTGCTCGGTCCGCCGGAAGCCTGCGCTGCGAATGGCCGCCTCAAACCACGCTTGGTTGGGCGCCCACCATGCCGCTCTTCGGCGGCCCCGGCATCGGAACGAATGTTCTCTCAGTCTGGCGGTGGCTTCTCCCGGCGAATGCTCTTCTCAGCAAGCTCATCGACACTACTCCGTGGCTATCGTCAAAGTGCCTTCTGTGTCAACTGTTCCTCGAAGCGGTCGACAAATGCCTCGAGCGAAAACCCCCGTCGCACTTCTGCCTGACCTGCCAGTGCAATTTGGCGGGCCTTTGATTCGTTAGTCCACAGTATTTCGATGGCATCGGCAATGCTCGATGGGGCGAAAGGATTCGCGTGCAGGCCAGTGATGCCATCCTTTATGATTTCGGCAGGTCCGCCGTGATTCGACACGACCACCGGCGTGCCTGCTGCCAGGGCCTCCAACGGAACCAGGCCAAAGGGTTCGTCGATAGGGCAGTATGCAATGAGGCGCGCGTTGCGGTAGAACTCCGAGAGTGCGGCATCGTCAATTCTTCCCACGAATTCTATGTTGTCATCAATTCCACGGGCGCTGACCTCGCCGGCAAGTTGGCTGCGTTGCGGGCCGTCTCCCGCTATCAGAACGCGCAGGTCATGGCAGCCGCGATCGCGGATCAGTTGCGCCGCGGCCCGCACAACGTTGCGGATGTTCTTTCTGTCGCCCAGGGGACCCACTACCCCAACGTATTCGCCACGCCGATACGCCGTTTCGGGCGGAAGTGGAATTCCAAGAGAACACACGTGGGTCTCCACGTCAAAAATCCTGCGGACATTATCGGCGGTCAACCGGCTGTTGGTCAGGACCAGGTCGCACTTGCGCACGGACTTGGCGTCCCACATCTTGTTCCGGCGGGCCTTACGCCTCCGTGCCCAACTGTGGCGTGAACGCTTGGCTGCGAGCACCTCCAAATGGGAGTTTTCCACTCCTGGCGGCGCAAACTTGTCGTGGTTGAGCAGGTGCTCGTCGGTTACGTCCGTGTAGAGCATCCTCAGGGGCTCCTGGCACATCCACACCACGCGCCAGGCAGCGCCTGTCAATTGCCGGGCCATCGTTGCCCAGCAGTATGTGGGAAAGTGCTGGCCAATCACCACGTCGAATCCTTTCAGCAGCCTTGGAAGCTGCCTGACGCGGTCGTACATTCGCATCCTTGTGGAGTTCAGGAAGCTGCCCAACTTCCCCGGAGCCATAATCTGAAAGTCGAGGCTGCCGACAAACTCTTGCGGCCAATGCTCCGGCGAGTAACGATCCGTGAATATGCGCATCTCATGCCCACGGCGTTGGAGGCCGGCAGCCAGCCACACAACTATGTTTTCCGCGCCGCCCTTGATGTCCATTCCCGGGTGGATAATCCCTATCCGCATGGTTACACCTCAACTAGTGGTCCCGGCAGAGAAGCCTGTCGTCACTTGGTTTACCGATGTGACAAAACCGTGGTCAGATCCTTGGCGTGCGACATTCGCACCATTGCACAGGTAAATATAGTCAAACGTCACCGACCAATCAAGGGAAAAGTCGGCCGGCCGGTTCTTGGGGGGCCTGCGTGTTCTGTGGGCGCCGGGGCTGCCGCGGCCAGGTTGCCAACGCGCCAAAGCCGCTATGGCCACGGCACGGAAGAATGCCTGACGTAATGTCATGGCACACAACGGGAGTATGTAACAAGTTTTTACTTGACAAATGCAAAAAAATGTGGTACACTTACCATAGTTGCAGGCGTTGCCGCATGAGGCAGGTAACCGCATGGACGAATCCGAAAGGGGTAGGCATGGCCTCGAACCCGGATCTGAGCAGCGTTCCGTTGTCGAGCAGGCAGCAGCATGGGTAAATGTTCTGCGTTCCGAGATCGTCTCTGGTGCTTTGCCACCGGAGGGTCGCATGTCCACGCATCTTCAACTCGTCGATCGCTTCGGGGTCAGCGCCTTGACCGTCCAGCACGCGCTCAACGATCTGATCCGGGATGGGTTCCTCTACTCGATCCCTCGCAAGGGCACGTATGTGGTGCCGAATCCGGTCGTGGAGGCTTGGCCACCCAGCGTGTCGGCGTCGGCCGCCTTGAACGCGAAGCCCACCGCCGCCACCCGCTGCCGGGGCGTGAGCTCTTCGCCTTGGATTGTCACGCTGAGGTAGACGTCGGCGCCGTCGAATATGCTCTGTGGCACGCCACCGTCCGTGGTCGAGCCGATGAGGACATTGAACACGCCGTCGGCCACGGTCACGTTCTGTGCTTCGCTGAAGCCGCCGAGCAGGTTGCCGGCCGCCGGGGCGTCACGAAACTCGAAGGTCATCGCCTTTACCTCACTGAGGCAGGCGCCGTCGGCGTCGAACAGCTTGCTCTGGTAGTTGATCAACTGCGGCACGTCGGCTCGCGCCGTTCCCACCATTACGCATGCGATAAGCGCTGCCACGATCCATTTACGATCCATCTTTCTTCTCCTTCTCTACATTGCCCAAGAAGTGTACTGTGTCATTCCGAACACTTCGTCTGGAGCCTGTTCCGCACGAACAGCAGGTCGAGGACATTGACCGTGCAATCGTCATTGTAATCGCCAGGGAGGCGCCAGTCGTACTGGGCGACGGCCGTGCGGCGGTCGTCCATCGTCACCTCCACCTCGTTGAACGGACGGTCTTCACCTGGCGCCAGCGGCGCCACCGCACGAGGAAGCCTCTGCTCTTCTCTCCTGCTCACCTGTTCAAATGCTCGCCTGCTCTACCAGAATGGCCGAGCCCAATCGGGCTCGGCCATTCTGGTCGGGGTGACTGGATTCGAACCAGCG
>JABMSA010000561.1 GCA_013202185.1 Planctomycetota bacterium | reverse complement strand
GCGTCCGTCCGCGTAGCCGCTTGGCCTTGATTGCATCTATTAGCTATTATACGAGTGGGCAGTGACCGGCTCCGGCAGGTATCCGTCTGCCAGGACGCGCAGGCACCGCGTAGTGCCTATTCGCTCTCTCGTCCGCCAACTGAATCTATCGTTGCGGCGCCGCGACCAATACTCGGCGCCGCTCCAGGCGATCTTGGACGGTTCCTTCGCACTGGGCCAACCCCTCTGCAGCCAGTATTGCTCGATCGGCTCGCCGGTTTCGTCGTCGACGACCCGCCCGCTCAGTTCGATCCAGACTCGTTCACGAGCGCCGCCGGTGGGGGAGTCGTCGGGTGCGGCAGCCGCTTCGCTCTTGGGATCACTTTTGACGATAGGGCGATGAGCTTCCGGCTCAGGTATGTCCGGCTCATTCTCAGAACTTCCCTCAGCGATCTCTTCTTCCACCCTCTCTGCCGTCACCTCAGGGGCATTGCCGCCCTCACCGGCCATCTTCTGCACCACCACCCCGCCCACCGCAAGCGCAGCCACCACAACAGCCGCGATCTTGATCTTCGCAATGGTTGTCATCGCGCCTGCGGCCACACCGGCACCTGTCCAGCCGGCTGCTGTGCCGGTGGCCGCGCCGGTCTTCACCGCGCCTGCCATGGCGATCTTGCCGAGGGCGGCAGTCAGGGCGGCCGGCGCCGCACACGCCGCGTGCTCTGTGATCAGCGATGCCAGCAGCGCACTCGAGACTATCAGCCCCGCCTTCTTCAGCTTCTTGCGCAGCTCGTCGATGCCGGCATCCACCCGCCGCGAGACCGTCCCCTGAGACACGCCCAGCTCGGCGGCGATGTCGGCCTGGGTGCGCCGGCGAAGAAAATAGTCAATCAGCACGGCGCGCAGCTCGTCGGGCAGTTCGTCGACGGCCTTGTCCACGTGCGGGGCGATCTCCTGCCAGGTTCCATCGTTGTTGTTGGATGCTTTCATTTCGTTATGCACCTGTTCCCTTCTGCGCCGTGCGGCCTGCTGCCGCTTTGCATCGATGGACATGGCCGTAGCGTTGTGATGAAGCCAGCCAACGACGGACGACCTAACGGCGCCGGCGCGGCGCGCGAGCCGCAGGAAGCACTCCTGCGACACGTCTTCGGCATCGGCGGTGTTGTCCAACACACGCAGGCAGGCACCGTACACGAAGTTCTGGTGCCGCCCCACAAGCTCCGAGAAAGCCTGGGCGTCTCCGCCTTCCGCGAACCGCTGCAGGAGGACGCTATCATTGTTGTCGTGCATCGTCGTTCACCTCGCTTCGGCTCCATTATACATATTAGTCTCTCCATAAGTAAGACGAAGCCGGGCGGAATTCCATGCAGAAAAACTTCTCGGGGAAGAGCAAAGAGAGAATTGTGAGATAGTGTAAACTTCTTTCTGTAAATTCCCCTCTGTCCGGTGACCGGTGGGGTCCCAGCAGCGTGGCCAACGAGCCACGCTCACACCCCGAGAGCCTGGGCAGGGGGCGGGTGGTCAGTGCGGAGGCATCTCCGCCCCCCGACGGCGGCGCCGGTTTCGACTGGGACCTCCTGGATGTGTACAGCGCCCTTACCCTAACCGCGACCGTCGGGAACCCCATGACCATCGAGCTGTTCTCCGACAGCAGCAGCGGAATGGATTTCGCGGGCTCCTACGCGTGGGAGATAATGATCGCCCCCACGGGTATCACAGGCTTCAATCGGGACGCCATCGTGCTGGACACAGACCAATTCTACAACGCCGACGACACCCTCTTCGACATCACAGTGTCGACCAGCGGCATGGAGTTGCTGTTGCTCTACAACGCAGAGGTCGCACCGGCCCTGCCCGGCGACACCAACGGCGACTGCGTCGTCAACATCCTCGACATGATCGGGATTCGCAACCACCTCAACGACTGGGCGACCAGTTGGCCTGACTTCGACGTGAACAACGACACCTTCATCAACATCCTCGACATGATCTACGTGCGCAACAGGCTCAACGACATGTGCCAGTAGACCATTCGAGTTGATCAAAGAAAGCCATCGAGGGCGGACCAACAAGGTCCGCCCTCGATTCATGGTGTGGCGCAAGTAAGGGCCTGCGGTATGCCCCTCACTCCTCCGGCAGCTTTTCGCACTCGGCCGCGAAGGTGTCGAACTCATCGCGGTCATAAAGCACAAACCGCACCTCCTCGAGCGTTGTCTTGTGTGCGTTGGTCTTGAGATGATCGCGGACCACGCCGAGCATGTCCCTTGCGCAGGCGTCGATCCTGTAGCCGCCCACGCCGGTGCCGATGGCTGGGAAGGCGATCGACTTGCATCCCTTCTCCTCGGCCCGCAGCAGCGAGTTGCGCGTGCTGTTTTTCAGCGACTGCTGCGTAACGGGCCCGCCCAGGCGCATCCCGGCGGCGTGTATCACGTACCTCGCCTTCATGCCGCCGGCTTTCGTCACCGCCGCCTCGCCGAGCGGGATCGGACCTATCTTGTTGCAATCGGCCTGAATCTGCGGCCCGCCACGCCTCCGAATGGCGCCCGCCACGCCCGACCCGAGCTGGAGGTCGGTGTTGGCCGCGTTCACAATCGCATCAACGTCGGCTTCGGTGAGGTCGCCCTGAGTCAGAACTATCTTATCCTTGATCATCGTCATCTTTCCCTTTCGCCGCAGCCCACTCGAGGCAGAGCGGGCCGTTTCCTGAAA
Source organism: Planctomycetota bacterium (assembly GCA_013202185.1). GTDB lineage: Bacteria > Planctomycetota > PUPC01 > JABMSA01 > JABMSA01 > JABMSA01. Next base: position 3,824 of record JABMSA010000561.1, on the reverse strand, counting down.
TATGCCAGGTGCGCTTCGCATCCGTTGCAACAATCCGACGAGCCGAACCCGCGCGCCGCCGCGCGGCCGCCCTCGAGCGCCATCACCGAGCGGCTGAGAAGGCATTCCTGTTTCTCGGCCGACGGATACGCATTGCATTCGACAAGCTGGGCCGCGCCGCACGCCAGCAGGTAATCAATGTGCCAGTGCAGTTTCTTCCGCGACCGTCGGTGCCGCGCCATTCTGCCGCCCAGGCCGCGCATCGCACTGCCCGCATACACGTACCATCCGCGCGGGAAGTCAAACGCCCCCAGCCGCCCGACGGTGATCCGCGACGCCTCCGAAAGCCTGATGAGCAATAAATATGAACCGGAAGACATGGAATTATGAATCATCGGACGACAACACGAACTCTTGTCATATCATCAGCTTCCCGCGGCCGAGAATGTCGTGCAGGTGAATGATGCCCGCCGGGCGGCCGGCGCCGTCGACTATCGCCAGCGATGTGATCGAGCCTTTGCCCGTGCCTTTTTCCATCACGCGGAGGGCTTCGGAGACGGACGCGTCGGCCTCGATCGTCATCGGCCCGCGCTTCATCAGCTCGCCCGCGCTCCGGTCCATGATCGATTGATCGTTCTGCATCAGGAGGCGGCGCACGTCGCCGTCGGTGATGATCCCGGCCAGCGCGCCTGCGTGGTCGGTGACCAGCACCACGCCGAGATTCGCCTTGGATGTCATCACGTCGAGGGCGTGGCGGAAGGTGTCGGCCTCGCCGACCACCGGCACGTCGTCGCCGGCCCGCATCATGTCATGCACTTTCAGCTTGAGCCGCTGGCCGAGATTGCCGCCGGGATGGAAGCGCGCGTAGTGCTTGCTGGTAAAACCGATGCTCTGCATGAGTACCATCGCCAGGGCATCGCCCATCGCGAGGGCCGCCGTTGTGCTGGCCGTGGGCGCCAGGCCCAGCGGGCAGGCTTCGCGCTCGACGCCGACGTTGATGACCAGGTCGCTGTTCTCGGCGAGGGTCGATTGCGCGCTGCCGGTGAGCGCAACGACGCACGCGCCGATGTCCTGCGCCGCATAGACAACGTTGAGCAGTTCGGTTGCCTCGCCGCTGTTGGATATGGCTATCAGCAGGTCGCCTTCGGCCACCACGCCCAGGTCGCCGTGCAGGCCGCCGGTGGCATCGAGGTAAACCGTCGGCGTGCCCGTGCTGCACATCGTAGCCGCGATCTTCCGGCCCACAATCCCCGACTTGCCCACGCCGGTGATCACCACCTTGCCGCGCAGGCTGAGGATCATCTCGACAAGCTCGAGGAACTCGTCGCCGATCCGCTCCTTGAGCGCAATAATCGAATCCGCCTCGATCTGAAGCACCTCGCGTGCACGTTGAAGTTTGGCTTGCTTATCTTGCATTGTTCTCGGCCTCGTCGGCATTCAAAAACTCTTCGATGTCCTCGATCAGCTTTTCCTTCTCCGCGTAGACGTGCGGACCCACCGGCACCGAATCGAAGAAGTATCCGCCGTAGCGTTTCGTGAGCAGGCGCTTGTCGAGCACCAGCACCACGCCGCGATCGGTCTTCGACCGTATGAGCCGGCCGAAGCCCTGCTTGAACCTGATGACGGCCACGGGCACCGAGTAGTCGATGAACGAACTGTGGCCCTTGGCCTCGACCGCCTCGCACCGGGCCTTGACAATCGGATCGGTGAACACGGCGAACGGCAGCTTGGTGAGCGTCAGGCAACTCAGCGACTCGCCGGGCACGTCCACGCCCTCCCAAAAGCTCTGCGTTCCCAGCAAAACCGACTCGACCACGCGTCGAAATGTTTTCAGGAGTTGGTCGGGCGAGCCGTCGACGCCCTGGCCAAGCACTACTATGTTTTCGCGCTCGAGCGGCTCTTTCACCTGCTCGTGCACCTTACTGAGCATAGCGTACGAGGTGAAAAGAATCAAGCCTCGTCCGCGTGTTGCGACGTGCAAATCGACGAGGAGGTCGCTGACGGACCTGACAAACCGCTCGGCGTCGTGGTAGACGGGCTCGGGCAGGAAGCTCGGCACGCAGAAGAGCACCTGCCGCTCGAAATCGAACGACGTGCCCAGGCTCAGCTCGAGTGAGCGGTCATCCTCCATCAGGTCCAGCCCCAGGCGCGACCTGAAGAAATCGAATTTCTCCGCGACGGTGAGCGTGGCCGACGAGAAGACGATGGTGTCCTTTTTCTCGTAGAGCAACTCCTTGAGCAGCGGGCCGACTTCGATGGGCGCCGCCGCCGCGCGAAAGCTCGCCTTGAAAAAATCGATGCACTCGACCCAGTAAACGTAGCGTGCGTCGTCGGCCTTCATCACGAATTCGGTTTCGTCCATGATCGTCCGCAGCTTGTTGAGCTGTGCCTCGAGTTCGTGCATGAAATCCTGCTGATACGAGAACTCGCGGTCGACCTCGCCCATCTTCTCGAGTGCAAAATCAAGCTCCTTGACAAGCTCGCCGAGCGCCGCCACGAACGCCTTCTTCGCCGCGAAGATTTCATCCCATTTCTCCGACGGCTGATCCTCGTCGGAATAGCGCTTGCGGGCGCCGTTGTCGTCGAAGCCGAAAAGCGAGGAAAAAGACCTCAGAAACTCCTCGAGGAACGGCTCGATGTCCAGAACCATCTGGAAGGAATCGGCGATCTTCCTTCCGACGACCGTCTCGGTGTCGGTCATGCTCCGCTCGCGGCCGCGCCGAAGATGATACAGAATGTTGGTGAGCAGCCCTCGACCGGTGTTGTCGCGCCGGCCCATGCGATAGAGGCGGTGCAGCGGACGAAGGACCGTCCAGCGGTCGATCTCACAGCCGAGATTGTTCGTGGCAACGTCTTCCACGTTGTGTGCTTCGTCGAGGATCAGGTGGCTGTGCTCGGGCAGCACCGGCGAGGTGGTCATGCCCATCTCCGAGAACACAACCGCGTGGTTGGCCACTACGACGTCGGCAAGCTGCGCCTGGGCCCGGGCCTTCAGCAGGAAGCACTGCCGCCAGTTGTTGCAGGCTCGGCCCCGGCATTCGTCGCCGGTGGCGTAGAGGCGATCCCATATTTCGCCGTAGCGTGCGATCTGGAAGCCGGTGTTTTCTATGATGTCGCCCGTTTGCGTGAGCGCCGCCCACGTGATGACCGGCAGCAATGCCAGGCGGCCGGCTTCGGTGATTTCGCGGTCGGCCTCCGAGAGCAGATACATCAGTTTTCGCGGGCAGAGGTAGTTGGCCCGGCCCTTGATCTGCGCCGCATTGAAGCCCTGGTCGAGGAACTCGGTGAGCATCGGAATGTCTTTGTGGAAGAGCTGAGCCTGCAGCGCCTTGGTGTAGGTGGAGATGACAACCGGTGTGTGGTTGCGCGCGGCCCAGTGGATCGCCGGCACCAGGTATGCAAGCGACTTGCCCGTGCCCGTGCCGGCCTCGACCATCAGGTGCTTGCGGTTGTTGAAGCAATACGCCACGGCCTTTGCCATTCGGCCCTGCTCGCGACGCGTCTCGAAGTTTGGCAGGTGCTTCGAGAACATTCCGTCCGGCCCGAACATGTTGATCGTCGCGGGTATGTCGAGCGGAAACGGCTGCTGGGGTTCCTCGCCGTCGATCTTGGCCTTCATCCGCTCCGCCTTCTTCTCCTGGGCTTTCGTTATGATCGCCGCAAACTCGGGCAGGCAGTCGATGAGCGTGCTCTTTTTCTTGCCGAAGGCGTCGGCGAACCGGCTGGCGTGCGCCTGCTGAAACAGCGGCTTGAGGCCCCACTCGACCGGCGCGACCATTGCCATAATCGCCTCGAGCACCGGCAGTGGCAGCTCTTCCAACTCGGCCGTGAGCACGTGCCACAAG